>JAHDDF010000289.1 GCA_020629475.1 Saprospiraceae bacterium | reverse complement strand
AACGGAGTCTAACGTCTAGTGTCTAATATCTAATATCTTGATTTTTAGTCAAATGTATCAAGCTGAGATAGCAACACGATTGCCTATCAGAGCCAAAAATTAAGTTTTAAGATGGAAGTTTTTGAATTGGACGGTTACGAGTTTATTGAGTTGAACAAACTGCTCAAGATTTTACAATGGGCAAATTCAGGCGGGCAAGCGAACCTCATTATTTCCGATGGTGCCGTTTTGGTAAACGGGGAAGTGGAAACGCGGAAGCGGAAGAAATTACGGAAGGGAGATAAGGTTGAATTTGAGGGGCAAGAGGCAATCGTGGAGTAAAAAGGAAAGACTTTGAAAGGCAATTATGTCGTTGTTTTAAATTCGTGTAGTAGTCAGTCTATTATGTAGGCATTGATTGGTTTTATACCCACATGATTGCCTATTAGGGACTAAAGTGATATTTGATAATGGGCGTTTACCAAAAATGTTCTGAATGGTAGGAAATTTGTTCTGAACGGTAATTTTTTTGTTTTTTAATAATTTGCACATCCTTAATTTTTAAGAAAAATACAGTGTTTTTTTGGTTTTAATTATCTGATTTTCAATGTTTAATGAGGCGTTGGTTTTCTTCTTTCTAGATGTGGGTAGATATTTTTTGAAAAATAGGAGAAATTTTGATTTTTTATTCATTTCACGACAAACCTTGCTCCATTATGCATATTAGGAAGTAGAGAATTCCCCATGTTAGAGCCGGGGTTTGTTGAATGAGGAGATTTCCCTAACTTGGTTTTGAAAGAGAGGATCCGATAACCCATGAAAGTATCACCCAAAAAGATTTTATTATTTGATGATCACGCCATCGTAATTGAAGGTTTAAAAGTAAAGTTGGAGCCTTTATCCAACATAACCATTACCTCAGCTACCACTCGTGTATCTTCCTTGAGGGAGGACTTGGAAAAGTTCAGCCCGGATATCGCGATTATGGATATCATAAATGACGAGGTGGACGGCGTAGGCTTTTTCGAGGAAATCCGCAACTCATATCCCGATCTCAAAATCATCGCTTATTCCTCCTTGAAAAGCCCTATTGTGGTTCGGCATCTGAAAGAAATCGGTATCAACGGTTTTGCCCGGAAAAACGGTAATCCCAATGAAATTCTTGATGCCGTGGAAGCGGTGCTGACGGGCGAGAATTTTTATTCACCTGATTTCGATTTGGTTTCATTAACCGAAGGGGAAGGTATTCCGTCCTTGACGGGTACGGAAAAACATGTATTATCCGAACTATACAATGGTTTAACCAGCAAGGAGATTGCAGCCAAGCAAAACCGATCTTTTAATACGGTAAACAACCACCGGAAAAGCATCATTAAAAAATTCAAATGCAGGAATACGAGCGAAATGCTGTCAAAGGCAGTCGCCTTGGGAATGTTGTAAGGGCTTCATGGTCGTTCCTTGCACTCCTGCTCTTGCCGGCTTGGTTTTTCTCTGCCTGCAATGAGCCCGCCCCTGCCCCCGATGGTTTGTTTGAACAGGTTCTTGAACTAAATTACCGCAACCGCTACGATTCCACCATTCACGTCCTTTCCGATTTTCTGGCAAGGGAGAGACGTGATTCCGTTTCGATGGTGAAGGCGTACATCGCCTTTTCCAATACCTACAAGAAAATCCGGAATTACGATAAGGCGGCCCTTTATTTAAGCAAGGCGGAGTCCGTGGTGCCTCACGGGGAAAAGGGTAAGGAAGTAGGGACGCTCCTTGGTTTTGAACAAGCATTGGTCTACTTCGATATAAGGGATTACGAGCAGGCGGCAAAGGTAATGAATGGTATCCGGCAAGATTTAGCTGAGTTGGATTCCGTCAGCATTGCCCAATTTAAAATGCAAGATGCCTACTTCGCGTTTATGGACAAGGAATACGGCAAGGCTCTACGGGCATATGATAATTGTATTGCCATTCTAAAAGATGCCGCACCTCGCCATCTTCCTATGATATACCCCAAAAAAATGGAGGTATATCTGGAAATGGACGACTGGAAAAACCTGATCGCCGCAAAGGATAGCTCCCTTCTATATGCCCGTACATATGATGTTCCTGCTTATTCCTTGTATACATACGAGGTATTGAAGACATGCTATCAAAGAAAAGAAGCCTGGAAAGATGCTTATTCGGTAGAGGATTCTTGCCGGATTTTTAGGGAAGGGATGGATGTTATGGCACACAACGATGCCATGGCAGCGGCCGAGTTGGATGCTAAAATCAAAACCATTAATCAGCAGAAGGTTATCCAAAGACAGTATCAAGGGATTTTGGTATTGATTGGGATAATATTTTTTGGCCTGGCAATTTTTATGTGGTATCTGGCTTCTTCCCTTAAGGCTACCAAGGAGCAAAGAGAAAAACTAAAGAAAGCGGACGATACCAATCGACGTATTATTTCTACCATTTCTCATGATATCAAGGATCCCCTCCTTGGAATTTCCTTGATGTTGAGGAATTGTAAGAAAGGGGAAGTACCCAAGGAAGAGGATATTCGGAGTTTGAGGGCGCAAGTAGACAATACGTCTGATGCTCTATCAAACTTAGTGGCTTGGTCTAAAAACCGCTTAGGGAATCAGGAAGGGGGAAGTGTACCCACAAAGGAAGTCGTGGAGCTGGTAATGTCTGATTTGTCGGTTTTTAAAGAAAGGAAGAAGTTGTCATTTTCCCTTGATATTGACGAAGGGGCGTCCTTGTATTTAGAACCGCATTCGGCTAGGATTGTGGTTCGGAACTTGTTGTCCAATGCCGTAAAATTTAGTCCTGGAGGCGGCAATATTAAAATAGAGGCAAAAGAGGATTGGTTACGGATAAGGGATTACGGAAAAGGGGTACATCCTAGGCAAAAGGACAAACTCTTGAAGGACATCGTTGAGCCCGGCCTTGGGACCTCCATGGAGGTAGGATCGGGGATGGGGCTTTATATTACCGCCTCCATTGTAAGGGAACAAGGATATGATATCGTTTCCGAGAATGTGGAAAAAGGAGCATCCTTCCTTGTTTTTTTGAAAAAATAGCCAAAAATGGCTATTTGTGAATACGTTAGCGTAGCTTACCTTTAGTCCATCACCAAAAATCTAAAATGCCAGGGACGTAACGTCTTTGAGATCCGATTTAGTTGATTGCCTTTTTTATTTCCGATTTTACCCTATTTTATTTTTGGTGAGAATATTACGAGAGGGTGTGCCCATTTGAATTGCCGGGCACCGATTTGTTCCGGGTTGACCTCAGGTCAACCCGGTCTTTTTTTACCCAATCCCCCGCAAAAATTCCATACATTTACCCCAAACAAATCATTCATGGAAAGGGAAATAGCACATTTAAAACAAATCCGCAAGAATATTCTTCATGCCCTTGAAGGGCTTACGCCTGAGCAATGGAATAAAATCCCGGAGGGTTTTAACAATAATATCGCTTGGAACGTAGCGCACACCGTGGTGACCCAGCAATTGTTACAATACGGTTTAACCGGTCTTCCCATGATTACCGATGCGGAAACCATTGCCGCTTTTAGAAAAGGAACCTCACCGAGTTTTGATGTTACGGAGGAACAAATGGATCGCTACAAGAAATGGCTGGAGGAGTCCCCCGTGATTTTAGAAGTGGATTATAAGGCAGGGAAATTTTCCTCCTTCAAAGAATATCCCACCAGCTTCGGGCTTACGCTTCGTGAAATAGGGGATGCCGTATCATTTAATAATATTCATGAAGGTTTACATTACGGATATATCCTTGCTTTGAAGCATGCAATTTAGGCGGGAATGGATTGTTGGGGTTGTGCTTCGGGAATGAATGAGTAGGGGATGATTAATTATTTAAATAATCCTCCGGAATAAATTTTTCGAATAAGGATAAAACCCTACTTTTAGGAAGCGCCCCCACGGGTGTTTTTTATCATTAACTTCAAAATAATTGTTCGATGAAGCAGTTTACCATTTTGTCCTTTTTTATGCTGTTCCTCCTAGGAACGAGCTTCCAGTCACAAGCGGCAGTAAACCACTCCCCGGATTTAGGTGAGTATGAATTGTCCGAAGGGCTTGAAGCGCATCTTTCTTCCATTACGGCTGAGGATATCCTTTCCTTGACCCCTAAGAAAATCAAGGAGGCTACGGGTCAAAAATTATCCATCAAGGAGACCATCGCGCTTAAAGCGATGCAGAAAAAGCTGAAGAAAGGCTTGAAAAACGGTACCATTACCAATGGTTCCATGGGTAAGGGGCTTTACATTTTCTTGGCAATCATTGGTTTGGGCTTTATTGGCTTGGGCGTTAACACTGATTGGAGCGGAAATGACTGGATCATTGCCCTTGTTTTAGGCTTGTTTACTTGCCTAGGCGGTATGATTTTCACCCTTGTAAAAATGAAGGATCACTATTAATAGAAGTGTTCCCGTTTAAATGATTCCAAGGGAGACGAAATACTCGTCTCCCTTGGTTTTTTTATGGATTTTGAACGTATATACGATGAAAAAATTCTTGAAAACAGCTTGGCTTATTTTAATATTAATTACCCCATTTGTACTATGGTTGTTGCCTTCGGGCTTTTTTGATGATACGGGCGTAGTAACTTGCCCTTCCGTTGCCTTATTTAATTTTGAATGTATCGGTTGCGGTATGACACGCGCCGTAATGCACTTTCATCATTTTAATTTTAATGAGGCTTTGTATTACAATTACGGCGTAATAATTATTTATCCTTTCCTGGCGATTATGTGGGTGATTTATTTCTTGAAAGGCTTGCGTTATTTCGGTATCGTAAAAAAGGAGAAATTACAAGAAGCTTAAATAAAACCGGTTTTTCCGTCATTATCTATTTTTCAACCGATCAACCCTTTCTTACCTTTACTTGTCCTTATCTCATAGGCAAGTGGGTAATGTTTATTGTTTTACCTCCTTCGTATCTTGCCATTCATCATCATTACAATTCGAAATCATGAAGCGATCGCTTACATTTGCCCTGTTTTTGGGAATCCTCCTAGGAATATATTCATGTGAAACACCACAATCCGGAAACAGTATGAGCCATATCGACAGAAATTTACCTGATCCGCCAATGGCGGAAAAGAAGGATTCCATCCTAGCCATTCACGGGGATACCCGCGTTGACCCTTATTTTTGGATGCGTCTTTCCGATGATCAAAAAACGGCGGAAACCCCCGATGCCCAAGCCCAAAAGGTAAGGGATTACCTCAATGCCGAGAATGATTATACGAATGCCGCGATGAAACACACCGAGGCATTCCAAACCAAATTGTACGATGAAATCGTAGGACGCATCAAGCAAACGGATGAGTCCGTACCGTATTTTGAAAACGGTTATTGGTATTATAATAAATACGAGGAAGGGAAGGAGTATCCCATCT
>JAHDDF010000288.1 GCA_020629475.1 Saprospiraceae bacterium | reverse complement strand
AAGTATCAATGGTAGCGGAATACTCAATGATGTATTCACCCGGGTCACTGTAAGTGTGGGTGCCGGGGTTTTCCGCTGTACTTTGCGTGCCATCACCGAATTCCCATAAATAAGTGTAGCCCGGGTCACCACCTGAAGGGATGTTATTGACAAGGGTTACGGTTAGTTCATCACAGCCCGTAATCGGTGAAACACTGAATCCGTCATTGTTGGAGGTCGCAGGCTCCACGATAAATTCCAAGGGAAAACTTGCGGATTGGGTAATTACCGCAACGGTAGCAACCACGATAACATCTACTTGGAAAGTTCCGCTTACTAATGGCGTACCGCAAATTTTGATACAACCATCCGTATCTCCTGCGTCCACTTGGAAATTCGTTTGTGAGGCTTCCCAATCCAAACCTGCGGGTAAATTCGCCAAGTCAACGATTTCAACGGCATTAATGGTAATTCCGGCAGGGATACTTGGATCTATAGCTACTAGGGGATCCGTGGATTGAGGCATCCTAAAACTGATATCCTCATCGTAATATTCTCCTTGTGTTGCGGGGGGGACTTCCTCGAGGTAAACGGTGTCCGCCGCGAATCCTCCCGGAATGTTAACCACACATCCCGGGCATTGCGCATTTGCGCTAAAGCTTCCGAGAGCTAGAATGGATATTAAAAAGAGTAAGGTTCTTTTCATAACTAATGCGTTTTAGTTCGATTATTTCGAAATAAGATGCGTAAAGATAAGCAATAGTCTATTTGTGGCATTTTATCCTTTGGTTAACTGCAAGGCATAGGATGCTTTTTGGTCGGGAGATGATTCAAATTTATTGGTATAAATGGCATTAACGAAACTTTATAATCAAGGATATAACATACTAATGTGGTTTTTCGTAATATGCTTTAGGACTTGGTCTATCTAAACAATTAATCACATGCGACCCTTTATTCTCATCGTTTTTCTAGGTCTTATTCTCTCCCTAAACGTAAATGCGCAGGATGCGGCTGCCAATTTGGATTATAATAACTCGGTTAGATATTTCAACCAAAAGGATTATTCCAAGGTGATTGAGGTGCTAAAGGAATCCGCGGATAAGTTTCCGGAATTCGTTCTTGCGCAACGGCTGATGGCGGAATCCTACAAGCAGATGGATGATGAGGAAAACACGAGGAAGTATTATAAGCGCATCGTTGCGGAAAAGCCGAACGATAAGGAGATTTGGTTTAATATTTCTACCTCTTATGTAAGATCAAAGGATTTGGATAATGCCGAAAAGGCGGCAAAACGTGCCTTGGAAATTGATCCGACGTATGAGAAGGCAAGTCGGCGTTTGGAGCTCATCGCGGATTATAAGAGAAAAGCCCAAGGAAGTGAAACGGCGGCTCCCGCTGCGGATTCTAAGGAGGAAGGGAAGGAACCGGAAACCGGAACTACCCAAGTAAAACAAAATACCACCCAAGATCCCCAAGCAAAAAAGTACGTGAAAAAGGGTATCGGTTTTTATAACGAGAAACAATTCCTTCAAGCATCCACGGCATTCGAAAAGGCATTGACCATTGAAAGTCGTCCTCAAGTATTGGTTTTTGCGGGGCGTTCAAATCTCCATTTGAATAAAGTAGACGAGGCGATTGCTCAATTGAAACAAGCGGTTGCTTCGGATTCCGATAACGGGGAATACCATTATTACCTCAGTGTGGCGCATGGTCAAAAAGGAAATGAGGATGCCTCCGAACGCCACTTGAAAATGGCAAAAGAACGCGGCTTCCCGGGGACCACGGAGGTATTCAACAGCGAAGCCCGTAAGCACTATAATGCAGGTGTGGATTTCTACCAAGACGGTAAATATCTTGATGCGGTTCAATCCTATCAGAAAGCCATTAAAATTGATCCCGATAATCCAAAGTTCCTATACAATATTTCTGTTGCTTATTATCAAATGGAGAGAGACAAGGAAGCGGAAAAAGCGGTGGAGGAATTATTTGAGTATGAACCGACCCATGCTTTGGGGTATGAACTACTGGGTAAGATTTATTATGACCGCGAGCAGTGGAAAAAGGCAGGACGGTTTACACAAGAGGCAATCAATTACGGCGAAAATACGGCAGCGAATCACATCCTTATAGCCGATTGTTACGATAAGATGGAAAACCCGCAGAAAGCCAAAGTTTATTTTTTGGAGGCAAACGAACTTGAACCGGATAATGCGGATGTTTTATTCAACATCGGGATGTCTTCCTATAAAATGGAAAATTATACCGATGCCGAAAATTACTTTAGGAAGGCAATTGAGGTAAAACCGCTTCATCAAAAAGCATTGCTCAATCTTTCCTCTACCTTATTTCATGTGGGCAAACTAAATGAGTCCATGACTTACGCGGAAAAATACCGTGATGAATACCCGAATGATGGTCGGGTTTATGAAATCATGGGGAATATTTATAACAATATGGGAGAATATGAACTCCGTGACAAGTTCTACCGTCGTGCAAAGGATTTAGGTTATAAATAAACCCGCTTCTTCCTTACAAAGCTATGCTCTTGCCATAACCCAATTCACGATCCATCCGAAGGCGAAAATCCCTACGGAAAAGAGGATGAGACACAAGGAGAAAGCCGAAGGAATAAATATCCCCACCATACCTATTCCGGCAAGGATAAGGGTGTAAATCCCTAAGCTCTTAAATGCTTTTTCATGGCGGTATAAATTATATGTTCCACCCACCGGAAGCATCATTAATCCGAAGAAACCGGCTAGTAATGATAAGATATCCAATCGCGTAATCAAGTACCCGATACCGAATAAAAGAGCAAGTACCAAAAGGATTCCTATCAAGGAGGAACCTTGTAATTCCCGTTTGTCCAAAGCGAATTTCCCCAAGGGATGGAAGCGTAGGAAAAAATTGGAAAGCGGAATGGCTATCCAGGAAGAGAAAACGAATAGTACATATAGTACTATCAAGGGCATGGTCAATGGCGCAAGCTCCGGATAAGCATCCGCCAACCTACGGACCAGCATATAAGCGAAGTAAGCACCGATGATGAAAATCCATTGGTTACGTTCACTCAATTTGGACATCCAAAGGAAATACTTCAGGATGCCCCGGTAAAGGATGTTTTTTCCTTTGATCGCGTTTTTTAAACCCTCCTTTGCCCATTCGTCATTCGGGTTCAAGCGCAATGCCTCCTTGAAATGGGTAAGGGCTTCGTCGTATTGGTCTTTTTCAATGAGCGCCCATCCTTTATTGGCGTGGGACGTAGAGTTTTCAGGGTTTTTCCGGATTGCCCAATCCAAGGTGTTATTGGCATCCGTTGCCCGGTTGAGTTTTACTTCACAACGCGCCCTCAAATTTAAAGCGCCCAAGTTTTCGGAATCAATCCTCAAGGAGGTGTTAGCATGTTCCAATGCTTGCTCCCATTCGGAAACGGAAAACAGGATTTCCCCTTTTAGGTAATGATAATCCGCATGGGAAGGCTCCATCCGCAAAGCGGTATTGATGGCTTCCATCGCCTTGTCCGTATTGCGTTTTTTATCTACTTGCCAATGGGCGTAACTCAAGGCGTACCAAGCGTAACTCCAATCCGGAACCAAAGCCACGGCTCTCTCCGCTGAACTTAATGCATCATTTTTTCTACCCAAACTAGAATACACGAAAACCAACAACAAGTGCGCCTCGTAATTGTCGGGATCAGATGCCAATGCCTGACGTAATTCCCGCTCCGCATCCGAATGCCGATTTTGTTGATACAGTATTTTCGCGCGTTCTATGTAACTCATTTTTTTGAGATGATTAGACTGTTAGATGATTAGATTTTTAGACTTGTCTTATTTGAAAAATTTCGTGTCTAGAAGTCCGACATCTTATTTTTTGATCCCTAAATACCCTAAAATATCATCGTACAAACCGCCGTCATTGGCAAAGAGCGCATAGTTCTTTGCTGTTTGGAACCACTCCTTGGTGGTAGGCTTGTGCTTCTTGGAAGCCGCTACGATATCCGAGGTAGTAATGGGGACAGGCTTGCCCGTACGGATGGCTTCATCCAATTTTGATTCCACGGCGATATCCACCAAAGCACGCATATCCGCGCCGGAATATTCCTTGGTTCTCTTGGCTACTTTCTCGTAATCAATATCACCCACCGGCTTTTCCTTCAAGTGGATTTGAAGGATGGAAGCCCTCGCCGGTCCGTCCGGTGGCGGAACGAAAAGGATACGATCAAAACGTCCGGGTCTACGGAAAGCCGGGTCCAAATGCCAAGGGGCATTGGTAGCGGCAAGGATGAGGACGCCTTCATTATCGTATTCCACACCGTCCATTTCCGCTAGGAACTGGTTGATGAGATGGCGCCCCGCGTTTTGGCGCATATCGGAACGGTTGGCACCCAAGGCGTCTACTTCATCGAAGAAGAGGACGCAGGGTTTTAGATCCCTTGCTTTTTGGAAAATGGCATGCAAATTTCGCTCGCTCTGCCCGATGTACATATCCAAGATATCGGAGATGCCCACGGAAATAAAATTGGCGTTTACCTGTCCTGCCGTGGCACGAGCCAAGTGCGTTTTACCGCATCCCGGAGGACCGTACATCAATAATCCACCACCGATTTTCTTGCCGTACATCTTATACAATTCCGGATGCTCCAGCGGGTGGATGATTTTCATTCTAATTTCCTCCTTGACGCTTTCCATACCGCCTACATCCTCGAAGGAAACCTCGGGACGTTCCACATCGATGTGTTTTTCATCCTCATGGTCATCACCGTAGCCGCCGAGTTTGATTTTCTGCGGTTCCGGGTCCTTGTTGCCCTTCATGTTGGACAAGTTAATCTGGGATTCCAGGAAATTATCCTTCAAGTCCGGATTCATTTCTATGGCACGCTCGTAGGCTTCCTTGGCGCGTCCGCTTTCCCCGGATTGTTGTAGCAATTTGGCATGTATAAAGTAGGCAAGGGCGCTGTTTCTATTGTCGTCCAATACCTCCTCAATGATGACCAATCCCAAGGAAGTTTTTTCCTGCTCCGCGAAGGATTGCGCCAAGCCGATTTTCAAACGGGTATCATTAGGCGCGTATTTGAGGGCGTTTTTGTATTCCAATTCCGCTTCCTCGTATCGCCCGCCTTTTAGCAAAGCTTTGGCTAATAAACGTCTTAAAGGGATGTTCTCGGGGGAGGCTTTGATGGCATCCCGTAGGTCATTGATTTCGTTCGGATCCATGTACTTCTTTTTCGGGTGGAAAGGTACGGTTTTTTAGTGTGTCAAGCGGAAAACCGTCAGCCCGACAGTTTCTTAGGTAAAAGAACCTGCAAAAGTGCGGTGAGGTTCAAAGAGAAGCAAAAGCCTGTCGGGTTGACTCAGGTACAGTAGGGAACCTTGAGTCAGGGCGACACGTCCCTCCCGGGTTTTTCCTACAAATCCTT
>JAHDDF010000287.1 GCA_020629475.1 Saprospiraceae bacterium | reverse complement strand
ACGTAAGGCTGAAGCTCAATTTGTTTTTGTGGCTCTAAGCCTTTCAAACCGCGCAACTCCCCGAAGGCGCTTACCCAAACATTAGAGTTTTGGGGAATATGCTGCCATACGGAACGCTCTTCCATCCGGAAATCACGGCGGGTGGATTGGATGCCCCAAACTTGATCCTCTCCATTACCGTAACGAAGCTGACTCAAGGGGATTTTGATTTCAGCAGTCCATCCTTCTTCATCAATATTGGTATCCGCATACCAGATGGGATCCCAGGAGGTATCCCAGTTATTTCCGTCGTTGGAAATGAACTCGTCACCCTTCACGCCGGAGGCGGAAATGGTGAAGGAAAACGCGGTACGGAGATCATGGTATGAATCAATATTAAATTCTACCCAATCACCTTCAAAACCATCCCGGCGGGACATCCGGCGTACGATTTTATCCGGTTCCGTATCGTAGCATCTTGCGGCGAGGTAGAGGAACTTATCATCGTATAAAACCTTGAAAGCGGTTTCTTGGGTAGGTGGCTTGTTATCGTAGGGCTCGCGCTGTATATAATCCCCGCTCCAAGGCACGGCATTCCAAGCCTCGTCTTCCAACTCCCCGTCGATGGAAGGTGGTGTTCCTTGGATTTTTTGGGTAAAGTATTGTCGTTTTGAGGCGGGTTCCGTTGATTCATCTTGTCCAAAAACGGAAAAAGATAGGCATAGACCTATCAGGGGTAGGATTAGGTTTTTCATGCAGCGGTGTTTTGGCGGGTGGTACGACCACCCTTAATCGTAAGGTGCAAAGACTAGGGGAAACAGTACTTCCCTTTTTATTCGCTGCTTGTAATGACAATGTTATGACAGAAGGGTTGCACACCTAAGATACTTAGGCTTATTCCTTCTGTGCAATTCAGAACGTAACCGGCAATTACCTCTAAACCGAGTCCTCCAAACTCTTGTGAAATTCCAAAATTCCGATAATTCGTTTTTGATCTATACGCAAGCAATGGGAAACGGCTTTTTCAATACTATTTACCATTCTATCAAATTCACCGTTTTCAAAAATGGATCCATCGCCGGGCACAAAAGATCCCCCTTGGATAATTGCCTCCCTCAATTCCTTTAGGTTAGGAATATTGGGTAAGGGTACGAAATCCGCTTCCGCCCAGGCATCCATATCCTCGTTTAATTTTTGCAATGCCCCATTAAAATCATGCTTAAAATCCGTTAGCTCTACTTGAGCTACATCCGTTCGCATTAGAAGATTATTGAACCGTTCAATAAAAGCCGCTCTTGTTCCTAGTAGTTTTTTATAAAAATTCCCGAAATCCGTATAAGCGCTGTACAAGGATTTTAGTTCGTTCTCTTTTCCTTGGGATTTAGCCAATGAGAAATATGAAACGCAGAACTTTTTGTCCCATTCCATGAAATGATTTTCAAGGAGCTTATTTCGTTCTTGCATCATCAAAGAGTACACTTCTCCAAGTTGTTTTTTCTTGTAGGATATTCCTTGGAAAACCAACTGTTTCTCCTTGCTCGTCCCTTCCGCGATGGATTGGGCTTTGGCAATCAATTGATCCAAATCCCTGATGGGCGCCATTAAATCATACAATTCCGTTTTCAAGCCTTTCGCCATTCCCGGCGAATGACCGGATTCTTTTTCCAATTCCCCGGAATCGGGAATGGTCAAAAATCTATCTACGAAAGCATTGTGGTATTCCTCCATGATTTCCTTGCCCGCCTCCTCTTCTTGAATAAAGGATTCAAAGGCTTCGGTATCCAAGAACTCCTTCGGTTCTTTTTGCAGATAGGTACGGTATACCAATTCCGTCATTTTTTGTTGCAATGCTTCTTTATTACCAAAAAGCAACCACGGTGATCTTTCATCCTCCTCGCAATCCAAGAAAGGTGTCTTCGCGTTTCCTTCCCTTAGGTTATTGGGTGGGTGACTTGCGTACATTGCCACCTTGGAATGATCGGAAGTTTGGAAGTATAATGCCCCGCCTCTTTCGTCCTTAACCAAGGATTCATAAGCGGACTCGACTTTCGATTTCGTTCTGGAATGCGCTAAGGCATTATGGTGGTATAGGTTCCTTGTAAAGATGTTCTTATTCGCCGCCACGTAAGCATGTGAAATGGTTCGGCTCCAATTTTCCAATCCGGGTTCCAATTTCCACAATGAGCGAACGATTGCCTCGCTCCCGGAAACTTTTACCGCGTATTTATCCGCGTTAAACTCCATTTCCCGGGACAGGGCGGAATACATCATGTTCAAGAAGCGATAAAACAAGCCCAGCAACTGCCTGACCAACCAAATCAAGGGTGTTATGAGCCAGGCGGCGGCGGAAAGTCTTAGGTCTAGGCTTCTCCAGCCATCCAAGACTTCATCCCATTTATCCCGGCTGAAAATCATGTCGTGGATAATGGTGTTGGCGGAAAGGATATAGGAACCTACCCTCATGCTCCGTTGGGCGAAGTGCCCGAATTCATGGGCGATAACCGCCTTGAACTCGGAAAGGGTAAGACTATCCACCAATCCTAGACCAATGGTTAAATCCTTCTTTGTGGGAAAAATCAAACTCAGCCAAATATTGGAGTACATGACGTAGGCATTCACGTCTGGATCGATGTAAATGTGCCTTGGTGCGGGAGCACCTGTTTCCTTGCAAATTTCCTCCACGAAAGAAACCAATTGTGGATGTTCCGAGGGGGTCAACTTAATCCGGTTTTCGGGTTTTACCTTCCTGATTTTAAAGATGAATTTCAAGGAGAAAACCACGAGCATTACCGTAGCTAAAACCGCCCCTACTTTTAAAAGGATGGAAAAGGCGTTATAATCCGAAACGGGATACATAATTGCCAAAAAAGCCAAATAAGAAAAGGCGGCAACCAAGGCGAAGTACAGGAGAAAAAACACCAATACGGCAAAAATGGCAAGGAATGCCTTAAGCTTGTACGATGATGTTAGGGAGGTAAAATTTTCAGGAACCGAGACCGGGCTTTTGGGGTATAGGTTGGTTGTCATTTTTGAGGTTTTATGCAAAGGTAAAACTTGGGGAAGGAAGAAGCAATAGGGGAGCCTAATCCCACCTCATTACCAACATTTAATCCTGAGCCTCCTCATTAAAATACTTCACCAACTTATTCGCCATAGCCGTCCCCACTACATCCTTCAATTCATCCAAGGAGGCTTCACTAACGTTTTTGGCGGATTTAAAATGACGCAATAAACGCTGTGCCGTTTTATGCCCGATGCCGGGAATGTCCTTGAGGCGGTTATCGATAAAATTCTTGGAACGGATATTCCTATGGAAGGTAATGGCAAAACGGTGCGCCTCGTTACGTGCCAATTGAATCACCTTTAGGGATTCGGATTTTTTATTGATGTGCAAGGGAACGGGATCGTCCGGGAAGAAGATTTCCTCCAAACGTTTGGCGATGCCTACGATGGTCATCTTATTTTCCAGCCCTAATTTTTTTATGGATTTCATAGCGGCTGAAAGTTGCCCTTTCCCGCCATCAATAATCACCAATTGCGGTAAGCCTTGCCCTTCTTTTAACAGCCTGGAATATCTTCTATAAACCACCTCTTCCATGGAGGCAAAATCATTGGGCCCCTCAACGGTTTTGATGTGGTAATGGCGGTAATCCTTCTTGTAGGGTTTCGCATTCCGGAAAACCACACAAGAAGAAACGGGGTGGCTACCGCCTAGATTGGAGTTATCAAAACATTCAATATGCAGGGGTGCCATATCCATTTGCAAGTCCTCCTGCATGGTCTTTAAAATACGCTCCGCGGAGGTTTGTTTCTTGACTCTACTTGCTGCTTCCTTCTGTTTTTGCAGTCTAAAATACTTCACATTCTTAATCGAAAGATCTAGCAACTTCTTTTTATCCCCGATTTTTGGAATTGTCATGTTTTTTATCTCATCATCCGCTACAGGAATCTCAAAAGGGACAATGATTTCAGGAGCGATACTCTGGTATTTTTCCCGTATTTCAGGCACGGCAAGCGCTAAAAGATCTTCCTTGGTTTCTTCATCGCCCAGCTTAACCTCCATCCTCTCAGTTACCGTGTTTAAAATAGCACCGTTTACTACCTTAATATAGTTGATGTAGGCAAATTTCTCGTCTTGGTCTATGGAGAAAACGTCTACATCGGCAATGGTTGTGCTTACCACGGTCGACTTTCCTTGGTAATCCTTGAAAGCATCCAACTTCTCCTTCATTTGTTGGGCTTTCTCGAACTCCAAGTTCCCCGCGTAACGGTTCATTTTTTCAACGAGGTGTTCTTTTACCTCCTTGAAATTCCCGCGCAGGACATTCTTGACCTGTTTGATTTTTTCGTTGTATTCTTCCTCGGACTCGAAAGCTTGACAAGGACCTTCGCAGTTTTTGATGTGGTACTCCAAACACACTTTAAACTTCCCGGCATTGATGTTTCTCTCGGACAAATTGAGGGTACAGGTACGGAGTTTAAACAAGCGCCTAACGAGGTCAATAATGACATTCGTCCGGTACTTGGAGATATACGGCCCGAAATACGTGGACCCATCACGAATGACTTTCCTTGTCCAAAACACCCTAGGGAAACGCTCGTTCTTGATGCAGATGTAGGTTTGGTTCCCCTCGCTCTTCAGCATGGCGTTAAAGTGGGGTTGGTATTCCCGAATAAGGGTACGTTCCAAAATCAGGGCATCCGTTTCGGAATCAACTATGGTGTATTCGATACGTGCGGCGCGCTTGGTCAGGGTTTTGACTTTTGCCCTGCCGTCGCCGCTTTTGGTGAAGTAATTTGAAATGCGGGTTCTTAGCACCTTGGCTTTTCCTACGTATAGCACCTCATCATCGGGAGAGATGAAACGGTATACGCCCGGTTCCCTTGGGAGGGTGGGTTGGATTGCCTTGAATTCTTGGTGCGTCATGTTGCAATAATAACAAGACGGAAGGTAAGAAAGGTTTTTTGTTTTTGATTTTTCATGGAGGGCTCACACCCTCCGCTAAGGAATAATCGGTCGGTTCGACCTCTTGCACGAAGCGAAAAACCTTTTTCCGCAGTGTAGTTATGAGGCGCCGTAAAATTTATGAAACCATGGAATAAATTTAGGCGCCTTATAACGATTTTCGACTTCATTGTCGAAAAACACCTTAGGAAAAAGTGCCCTTTCTTTTGGTTCGTTTTCTTTGGGCAAGCAAAGAAAATGAACAAATCCTAGGCAAAAGATCAGGTTGATGGATGTAAGACATCTTTGGAAAACCAAAGGATGATTCTCTTTGCGGAAAAAGACATTTTTTTCGCTTCGCGGATATGAGGGGTGGGGGAAGGAGACAAGCCGGATATTGTTTTTGGGCAACCGCTAGGGTTGCCCCAACAGGGCTAACCTTTCACCAATTTAATCAAGGTAATTTCCGGATAGACACCGGCGCGGAAGGGAAATC
>JAHDDF010000286.1 GCA_020629475.1 Saprospiraceae bacterium | reverse complement strand
TTCCTGAATTGAAAGGGACCGATGTTTCCCTGGAACTCAAGGAATTTTCAACCACTATGCAAGCACAACCCCAATTCGGGACACTATTCAGAAGGAAGTCAAAGCGGAAATACAAGATATTCATTAATTCCGATCCCAATTTCGAGGGGATTAAATTCGACGATATTCCTTTCAATGCCCAAGTGGGCATCATTGTCCATGAACTTTGCCACGTTTTGGATTACGAACATAAAAGCACCTTCCGTATCATCGGGACGGGTTTGAAATTCCTTTCCAAACGAGGGCAAGAACATTATGAAAAATCCATAGATTACCTCACCATACTCAAGGGCGCAGGCTGGCAATTGCGGGATTGGGCGCAATATGCCATGTTCGATTCTTATGCTACCGACGAATACAAGGAATTCAAAAGACGTTTCTACTTAGAGCCGTCCGAGGTGGAAGGATTCATGGAGCAAATCCCTCTTTACCAAAGCGAATAAAGCCATGAAACTTCGCATCATCCAAGATTTCCAAAAAGTATTGGAGCAGAACCCGAAAATGGATACGACTCCAATTCTGGAGCTTATCAACGGGAACCTGCAATCCACGCAAAACCGGGTGATGTACTACAAGTTTTTCTTGGTGGGTTTACTCGGCGTTTACTTTTTTCTCCACTTCGGGATCCTTGCTTTTAAGGACATTCCCTTTTCTGATCAAGGGCTTACCTTATCCACCGGATTTCTTGGTGCCTTCAGTTGTGAAGCGGCATTAAAAAAAGGCTATACATCCGAAATTTACCTTTTCTACCAGGTCATTCCCATTTTGATTACTTACGTGTACGTTTCCTTCATTATTTCCTTGATTAGAAGGAGTATGATGCGGAATTTATTCCGGACGTATATCCGTACAAGATTCAAGCCTTTTGCGGAAAAGAAATTCGAGATGTTCCTGCTTCCCATGTCCATGGGACAAGCCGTAAAAATCATCTCCGCCAAGGAGGAAAAGAAGCCGGAAGAAGAAATTCAGGAGGAACCATCCAACCTAACACGGATTTTACGCATTACTTTGATATATTTCGAGCGCAGCCTTCAGCTCCTGTTGGTTTCCTTTAGTCTCGTTATGCTGGTTATTTCAGCAGCAAGGATGGCATCCCTTTGCGGAAGATGGTGGCTGTTGATCATTGCCGCCTTAATTTTTGGGGCATGCGTATTTTTCATCCTGTATTCATTTAGGCTATCCTATGTTTACAACCGTGATAAAAAGTAATTCGACGGAGAGTCAGACCCGCATTTTACGGCGGATCATCTCCTCAAATAAACGTACCGTTTTCGGGCGTGAGCACGGTTTTTACGACATTACTTCCATAGACGATTTCTCGGAAGCGGTACCGGTATCCACTTATGACGATTTCACCGGTTATATCGAAAGGTGTCTTGCCAAGGAACCGAAGGTCTTGACCTCCGAGCCATTGCTCGGCTTTTCACGCACCAGCGGGACTACCTCCGCCAGTAAACTTATTCCCTTAACCGGTAGCTTTATCCAAAGGAATCATTTCAAGGTGTCCAAGCGCATCGTTTGGGCGATGTACTACAACTTCGGATTACGGAAAATCCCGCCTAAGTCCCTTTCACTTAACGGGTATTACTACCAAGCCATCAATGATTTTCCGGTAGCGGACATTTCCGCCCTCCTAGTGGAAAAGATGCCCAAAATTCTATTGCCCTTGAACTTCCCCCTCGGGAAATTCACCTCTTGGGAGGAAAAACTAAACCACATCCTCAAACATCCCGGAAAAGCGGCGGAAAGTACCCTCATTGCAGGGGTTCCTACTTGGGTTCTTTCCTTGTTCACTCAAGTAACAGAACGGCTTGGCGCCGATCCAAGAGTATTTTTCAAGGACTTAAAAGTATACCTGCACGGTGGTGTAAATTTCACCCCGTACAAGGATGTATTCAAGGAGATTTTCGATGACCGGGACCTCATTTTCCTTGAATCCTATAATGCTACGGAGGGCTTTTTCGCTTATCAAGATAGCCCGCTTTCAGAGGATCTTTTGCTCAACATAGACGCGGATATTTTCTATGAGTTCCGTGCCGTTGAAACCAAAGAGGTCGTTCCTTTGGAGGAAGTGGAAATCGGGAAGGATTACTCCCTGATCATTACTACAAGTAGCGGCTTATATCGGTATGCTATGGGAGATGTACTTCGTTTTACCTCCCTAAGACCCTTCAAGTTTAAAATCGTGGGTCGGGACAAGGAATACATCAACGTATTCGGGGAGGATTTGCTGCTGAATCATGTCTATTCAGCACTGCAGGACGTGAAGCAGGAAATTGACTTCGAAATCGAGGATTTCATCATCGTCCCTAAATTCATTGATACCCAATCCAAGGGTAGACACGAATGGTTGATTGAATTCAGGAAAGCCCCCAAGGATTTAGCAAGGTTGGAAAAGGCATTGGACAAAAAGGTGATGTTATTGAATAATAATTACGCCCAAAAACGCGCCAATGATATTGCCATAGAATCTTTAAAAATCATCCCTGTCAAGCGAAAAACGTTCAAGTATATTATCGGAAAGGATAGAGTTGCCGGTGGGCAATCCAAAATCAAGAAACTCCACAACGACCGGAAAATCTTGGAGTCATTATCTCCGGATTTTTACCTCTCCTGACGATTCTTCCACCCTATTCCCAAAACAAAAAGAATCCCCGTCCAAAAAGAGAAAAGGGAATACACGAAAGCAGGCTTAAACATATCCGGATTCCCGATTAATACCGCCGCTAGAAAAAAGGCAAGCGTAGTGTTTTGCAAGCCCACCTCCAAGGAGAGGGTACGCCTTACGGCAATGCGTTTACTCGTGATTTTTCCTGAAATCCAGCCTACCGTCATTCCGGTAAGATTCATTGCTAAACCGATTCCCGCCAAGGAAAGGACTTCTTGAAGCGTAAAGGAAATGCCTCCGCTATCCTCATCGGCAAACATTTTCCCTAGGAACATGGCTGCGGATAATCCAAGGACGATATACTTCACTTTATCAGTGTAATTCGCTAAATCTAAGCGCGGGATTTGCCGAACCAACAGACCTAAGATGGCGGGAAAAATGGAAACGAAAGACAGATTCAACAACAACTCCCAGTACGGCATATCCAAGACCGTTTCCCCGTTCATAAACCAAGTAGAACCCAAGGACAAAAGCAAGGGTACGGTAAAGAGCGTAATCAAGCTGCTTGTTCCCGTAAGGGAAATGGATAAGCTGGAATCCCCCTTGAGTAAATAGGTCAATAAATTGGAGGTAACCCCGCCCGGACATCCCGATAAAATCAAGAAACCTACCTTCCATTCACCCGGAATATCCAAGGGATAAACCAAACAAATTACAAGGAGTGGAAGGAATATAATTTGAAGGAAAACACCCGTAAAATATGACCTCGGAGCCTTGAACACCCGCTTGTAATCCTCCACCTCTAATGTAAGCCCGATATTGAAGGTAATCAGGAATTGAACGAGGATGATAATGAGGTCAACGGGTGCTATGTTGGAGAACAATGACATTTAACCGCAAGTTAAGGGATGCTTCCTTTCTTTACATACTAACTCCTATTCCCGTATATTTCGGAAACGAAAAACCAAGGGGAACATTTTTTATCGAAATTCCGGATCGGAATATCCTAATCCGCTTTGCATGAATCGCATATTTACGCTACTTGTCTTGACCGTATTTTCCTTGGGTTTCTCCAAGGCGCAAAACATCCAATGGGCATCCGAGGTGGTCAATTATTCCAGCCAATACCAAGATGCTTACCGATATTACGAATCCAGTCAAATCGTGGGCGTCCCGAATGCCATAGGGAACGAGAACCTAAGCCCTTGGGCATGGGTCCCCAAAAAGCCGAATGCCGGTGAGGAATACATCCGTGTAAAATTTGCCAGCCCAATGCGCGGCGTGCGCCAGGTTTATATCTCTGAATCATTGAACCCGGGCGCGATCAAGGAAATCATCTTGTATGACACCAAGGGAAAACGACATACCGTTTACGAAAACAAGAATCCGCGTCCCGCCGGAGTGGGTGTTATTTGGAGGATGTTCAAAACCTCCTTCTCCCCTACCTCATATTACGTGGCGGAATGCATGGTTAAACTCAACACCAAAGCGGTTCCCGGTTCCAACCACTTGGATGCTATCGGCATCACGGATCATTACGGGGAAATCAAGATTAAATCCCTCATTGACGACCTAAAATACAAGAAAGCCATTCCGCAAAGGGAAAACTTGGGCCGCTTCGTGAACTCCCAATACGACGAGCGATTGCCCATTATATCCCCTGACGGAAACACCCTCTATTTCACAAGGAAAAACCACCCTGAAAACCTAGGTGGACAAGGAAAAGATGACATCTGGATTTCAAGAAGGAAAAAGGACGATACTTGGAGCTACGCTGAAAACGCGGGTGAACCCTTGAATGATGACGATCACAACTTCGTCATTGCTACCAATCCTTCCGGAAGTACGGTTTACTTGGGGAATTTATACAGAAGCAGCCTTGATGGTGTTTCCGTTTCCTCCCGAAGAGGCGGCGTTTGGCAAAAACCGAAGGCGCTTAAGATCAAGGATCATTATAACAACAATGAATTCGTGGAGTACCACATGAGCGTGGACGAAAAAACGCTCTTGATGGCGGTACAACGCAAGGAAGGATTCGGTGAGCGCGACATCTACGTTTCCTTCCGCCAAGGCGACGGTACTTGGTCCCGCCCGAAAAACCTAGGCGCCACCATCAATACCGTGGGCATCGAAAGTAGTGTTTTCCTTGCCGCAGACGGCAAGACGATTTACTTCTCTAGTAATGGTCATTATAACTATGGTGGCTTGGACGTATTCATGAGTCGCCGCTTGGATAATTCTTGGACCAAGTGGAGCAAGCCCAAGAATTTAGGTCCCAAGATCAATACCGTAGACAACGATTTCAACTATACCATTCCCGCATCGGGCGAATACGCTTATTTCTCCTCGGGCTATAAAACCGTAGGACGCTCGGATCTCTTCCGCATTCGTTTACCGGAGGAAGCACGTCCGGAACCGGTGATGCTCGTCTCCGGACAAATCATTGACGTTACCACCAATAAGCCCGTAAAAGCGAAGGTGAAATACAATTCCTTGGATGATACACCCAAGGACGAATCGGAGGCGGTAGCCAATGATGACAACTTCCAAATGGTATTGCCTTACGGCGATGACGTGGAGGTATACGCGGAGCTAGACGGTTACTTCGCGGTAGCGGAAAGCATGGAACTCTCCGGCGAGGAGTTGGAGGAATTGGATTCCGATAGACCCGAAGATCTCGCCTCGAGCGGTCCTGCTGAAAAATCCGAGGAAATCAAGAAGCTGGAAGCGGAATTGGCAAAATTGAACAAGGATTTGGACAACCTGAAAAAGAAGCAGGATGATGCCAAACGCAAGCCTTCGCGTAC
>JAHDDF010000285.1 GCA_020629475.1 Saprospiraceae bacterium | reverse complement strand
GTTTTCCAAATGCTGTTGAACGGTGGATATTACGGTGGGGAACAGTTCTTGGAAAGAAGTACCATCCAAACCTTTACTACTCGACACCACAGGAGTACCAGAAGGGGAATTGGTTTTGACATGAAAGAAAGCGACCCGAATAAGAAACCGAACATGTCTCCTAAGGCAGGGTATAATACTTATGGTCACCTTGGATTTACGGGTACCGCCGTTTGGGTTGACCCTGACCAAGATTTGATTTACATCTTCCTTTCCAATAGGACTTACCCGAACATGAATAATTTCAAGCTGAATAAATACGATATCCGTCCTAGGATTCAGACGGTGGTGTATGAGGCTTTAGGGTACTAGAAACATCTAAGGAATAAGGCTAAAACAAACGGGCGGAGGAACAAAGTTCCTCCGCCCGTTACCATTAAGAAAAAGAGTTTTCTCTTCCCTTAAATTATTCCCTTCTCCGCCAAGTAACGCTCCGCGTCCAAGGCTGCCATACAACCCGTACCCGCAGCGGTTACCGCTTGACGATAGATATTATCTTGTGCATCACCGCTGGCAAAAACACCTTCTACATTGGTGAAGGTTCTGCCCGGTGTAGTAATTAGGTATCCTTGTGGATCCAGCTCCAAGTAATCCGCAAAGATTTTCGTATTTGGCGTATGCCCGATTGCTACAAAGAATCCTTGAACGGGAATGGTGGATTGCTCACCGGTTTTATTGTTCTTTACCAAGGCACCCGTAACGGTTTCGTCACCTAGGATGTCAACGGTTTCCGTATTCCAATGGATTTGGATGTTCTTTGCCTTGAATACACGCTCCTGCATGATTTTGGAAGCACGCATTTCATCACGACGAACCAACATGTGTACATTGGTACACAACTTTGACAAGTACAAGGCTTCCTCGGCAGCGGAATCACCCGCACCTACGATAGCCACGTCCATGTCACGGTAGAAGAAACCATCACAAACGGCACAAGCGGAAACACCGCCACCGCTCATTGCTAGACGTTTTTCATTTTCCAAACCTAACCACCTAGCGGAAGCACCCGTAGAAATGATTACGGCATTCGCGTGAAGTTCGTGATCGGATTCCGTCCATAATTTGTGAACGCCACCGGAATTGAATTCCACTTTGGTAATCATCTCGTGACGCACATCCGTCTCGAAACGCTCTGCCTGCTTTTGGAAATCATCCATCATGGTAGGTCCTTGAACACCCTCGGGATAACCCGGGTAATTTTCCACCTCCGTGGTAATCATAAGCTGACCACCCGGCTCGGGACCGGTATAAAGAATGGGTTTCATGTTAGCCCTTGCCGCGTAAACCGCAGCCGTGTAACCGGCAGGACCGGAACCGATGATGACGCACAATGCCTTTTCAGGAGAATCTGCCATTGGTATTTTGATTTAACGTGTTAGTTCTAAATTCTAGGCTCAATGAGGTAAATCTGTTGTTGTGTACTCAACTAGGTGCTCCCCTAAAATATTGTTATTCAGACGTTAGACGCTAGATATTAGACTTTAGATAGTTGTATGCGAAAGTAGCAAAACAGAATCTAACGTCCAATGTCTAAGATCTAATATCTTGATTTTTAGCCAAATGCACTAATTTGAATTAGCAACACGATTGCCTATCAGAGCCAATTTCTATTCAACAATCCGAGGTCCGGTTTTGATGTAAGGAAGATATCGTTCCTGTCGTATCCCGACAAATAAACATTAGCCCTTCGCTTACTCAATCATCCATTAATAATACCTCAAACGTCTTACTTGGGATACGTATTTCGCCAAGCGTACCACCTGGCAAGAGTAACCGTATTCGTTGTCGTACCATGCGTACAAGGTTACGGATTTCCCGTCCTTGGAAACGATGGTGGAAGGCGCATCCAAAACGGAAGTCGTGGTATGACCTACCGCATCATTGGAAACGAACTCCGTATCATTGGAATAATGGATTTGCTCCACCAATTTCCCGTGTAATGCCGCTTGGCGCAAAATGTCATTTACCTCTTCCAAGGAAGTTTCCTTTTTCAAGGTAAGGTTCATGATTGCCAAGGAAACGTTCGGTGTAGGAACACGAACCGCATTACCCGTAAGGACGCCCGCCATTTCAGGCATTACCAAGGCAACCGCCTTTGCCGCACCCGTAGTTGTAAGTACCATGTTCAATGGTGCCCCACGCCCACGACGAGGTTTCTTGTGGAAGTTATCGATCAAGTTCTGATCATTGGTATATGCGTGAATGGACTCGATGTGTCCCTTCTCAATGCCGAAAGTTTCGTGCATCACCTTGATGATGGGGGAAATGGCATTGGTGGTACAAGAAGCCGCGGAGAATACGCGATCCTCCTCGAAGTCCAATTCCTTATTATTGATACCGTGAACGATGTTTTTCACGCCTTTTCCGGGCGCGGTCAACATCACGTGGGTAACGCCGGGACGAAGGTGACGGCTCAAGCCTTCCTTGTCTCTCCAAACACCGGTGTTGTCAATTACGATAGCGTTATTGATACCAAATTCCGTATAATCAATGTCCTCCGGTTGCTTGGCGTAAATGATTTTTACGCGGTTACCGTTGATATACAGGCTTTCGTTAGCCGCATCCACGGTTACTACGCCTTGGAATTCACCGTGTACGGAATCCTTACGAAGAAGGGATGCACGCTTTTCCAATTCCGCTGCAACATCCTTCAATTTAGGACGAAGAACAATTGCCCTAAGGCGTAGTTGTTCCCCTTTACCGGTAGTGGTAACGATACGTCTTGCCAACAAACGACCGATACGACCGAATCCGTACAAAACAACATCCTTTGCTTGAAGCGGTTTTTTACCCCAGCCAAGGTGGTCGGATAATTTATCGCCAATGAAGGAAGGGATATCGGCGTGCTTGCCGTTATTCTCATCCAACCATTCCATGGCTAATTTCCCGGCGTCAATCTTGGATGGTGCGATATGCTCCATATCCGAGATAGCTTGGGCAATTTCCAAGATTAAGGAAATATCTATCCTTGATTTCGTGTACTTCTCGGAGAATAACAAAGTATTCAACAATTCACTTGGGCGGGAATCGTATAAATCATGGTGGAAGTACATCAATTCCACATTACGATCGAAGCGCAAATCACCTAAAAGGCCCAAAAGGTCAAGGGCTTTCTTTTCTTGCTCGCGCCATTCGCTTAACTTGGGGACAACGATGGTTGAATGATCCTTCATCTTCCTTCTAAAATTTGATTTCTAATGGCAATACTTGCCGGTTTTGGTTAGGTGCCGCAAAGGTAATGAATTTCATGTTGAATAAACCCCTAGTTAATACATACCTCCCATGTCTCCTAAGACCTGGGAGGTATGTATTAACTATTATCGTACTAATCGGGATTTTCCTAATGGGATGTAAGCCTGAAAAACAAGACTTATCGCTTGCCGAGATAGGGAAGGAGGAAGCCGTTGATGTTAGTAGCATCAAAGAACCCATGACCGGGGACATCATCTTTCATGAATCCTTATCTTCCCAAAGTGCCGCTATCCAAGCCGCTACGAAATCCCGGTATTCCCATGTAGGAATGATTGTAATCAAAGAGGGTGTCCCCTATGTTTTTGAAGCCATTTCCAAAACATCTTATACACCTTTAAAGGATTGGGTTGAAAGAGGGAAGGATTATCATTTCGTATTAAAAAGATACAAGGAGAGACTCTTAACCAAAGAGGAAAAAATCGCCTTGGTGAAGTATGCCGAAAAATGGGAAGGCACGGACTACGATTTATACTTTGAATGGTCGGACGAACAGGTCTACTGTTCGGAATTGGTCTGGAAGGTCTACAAGGAGGTTTTAGGGGTAGAATTAGGGACGACTGCCACGGTTGCTTCTTTTGACTTAGAATCAACAGTGGTGAAAAATAAAATGAAGGAACGATACGGGGAAAATATTCCCTTGAACGAAATTGTCATTTCCCCGTCCGCCGTTTTCTATTCGGATGAGCTTGTTGATGTTCCATTGAAATAGGACGCGATCATTTTCTTATATTATGCCGATTAAATTAAGGCTTTGCTAGGCGAATGTGTTGCTGGTTTAAACTTGTGTATTTTGTCGATATTCAAGATGTAAGACGTAAGATTTACGATATAAGACTCTAGGTTGTTATGTTGCTCCCAAATCGTCTTACATCTTATGTCTTTATTCTAATAATCAGTTTATTATATGGGTGTTGATTGGTTTTATTGCCACACAATTGCCTATCAGAGCCAAAATTAAATACTACCAAAATTAGATTCATGAAATCAAGAACTACTTTGCCCTTAATTCTTGCTGTCGTATTTCTTTGCCATTCCTGCAAGGATGATAATACGGGTCAAGGAGATTGTTATGATGACACTTCCATCCAGCAGCTTCAGTTCCTAGGAAGCCACAACTCTTTCCGGACAAAAACGTATGAGCCTATTTTTGATTTCGTTATCAATTTCGCCAGCGTTTTGCCGGAGGATTTAAATCCTGAAGGATGGGATTATACCCACGTCCTAATGTCCGAGCAATTTAGCCAGCATAACGTACGTGCCATTGAATTGGATATTTTTAATGATCCTGATGGTGGATTATTCTATAACCGCCAAGGAAATGAGGTAGTGGGCGAATCCGCCGAATCCGGAATTCCCGAATTATTGGAGCCCGGTTTTAAAGTGCTTCATATTCCTGACATCGATTACAATACCAACTATTATTCCTTCGTATCCGCATTAACGGCGGTTAGGGATTGGTCGCAATCCAATCCGAATCACGAACCTATTTTCATTCAGGTAGAAACGGAAGAAACATCAGTCGCGGATTTCTTGCCGGATGCCGGTTATGCGGAAACCATTCCTTTTACTGAGGAAAGTATGGTTGAAGTTGAGCAAGAAATTAAATCCGTTTTCGGAAATGATTTAAACGGGGTTTTTACCCCAAGCATGCTGCAAGGGAATTACCCTTCGGTAAATGAGGCGGCTCGTGCGGGGAATTGGCCAACGCTTAGGGAAGCAAGGGGACACGTATTTTTCATTATGAGTGAAAGCCTAGGTTTGTACCTCAACGGAAGCGAGGATTTATCCGGCAAAATCATATTCCCAATGGCTGGACCGGATGATTCTTATGCCGCGTTCGTAAAGATGGATAACCCTATTTCCAACCAAGAAGAAATCAAGGATTTAGTAAGCCAAGGCTTTATGGTAAGAACCCGCTCCGACGTAGACACCCAAGAAGCGCGTTCCGGGGATACGACAAGGCGCGATGCCGCATTCAGTAGCGGTGCCCATATCATTTCAACGGATTATTATATTCCCGATCCTAGGCATACGGATAGTGAGGAATGGACGGATTTTCAAGTGCAGTTGCAAAGTGGGCGTGCGGTGCAGGGTAATCCGGTTAGTTATACGGGGATGGAATGCGAATAAAATAATCTAGTCGAACCTCCGAGGTTTTAAAAACCTCGGA
>JAHDDF010000284.1:2444-5529 GCA_020629475.1 Saprospiraceae bacterium | reverse complement strand
ATTGCGGCTTTTGCTTGAATAATTATAATTATTATTCCACCATGAATTTCACGGTTTGTACATCTCCTTCGGATTCCAAAGTCAAGAAATAAACCCCGCTAGGTAATTCCGAAACATTAATCGGCATTTCTTCAGCGAATTCAAGTGTTTCATTTCTATACAACTTACCGGTCGCATCCGTAATACTAACGTTTGCCATTCTTCCGTTTTGGAAAATACCGGGTTTAATGTAAATCATATCACTTGCCGGATTCGGGAACAAATCAAAGGACAATCCCTTGGATGCCAAGATAGCTGAAACCACCTCCGACAAGGAAGAAGTTCCGTCATAATCCATTTGCTTTAAGCGGTAATAGTAACGGATGCCCGTTTCCACGTTCTCATCGTTAAAGGTATAGGATTGTGCTTCTACGGTTGTTCCGGCTCCCTCAATCCAAGCGATATCCTCAAAGCCGGTAGAAGGTGAAACGGAACGCTGAAGATGGAAGCCTTCATTATTCGTTTCAGTGGAGGTTGACCAATTTACCTTAATAAAACGATCTTGAGGCATGGCATTTATGTCCGTCAGCTCGATAGGCAATGGAACAATATCTTGAACGATTCCGAAGCCGGAGAAACCCGTCGCGAAATTACCGGTAATGGTATGGTGGGCACCGAAAGTTCCGTGACCCGTAGCGTTTAATTCAAATGGCGTATCATTCGCGATAGCGGTTACCGCTCCTGCCGTTTTGAATATTTTTGAAGAGGTCCAGGTTCTTACACCTGCCATTTCCCAGCCGGTCTTTTCCGGATCGGAAACATAGAAGGTGATGTTATAGGCACCGGATGGATTGTTGGTGGTTGGCGTAACCATATAGGTTTTATCAAAGAATAGGTCCGTCGCTGCCGTATATCCCGCGATAGCCTGAGCGGAAGAACCGGAGTTGTCCACCATTACGGTAGTACAACCATAGTCATGCCCACTTAAATTTTCAATGGTACACATGATGTTCCCGGTCATTGGGTCATAGAAATGAACCGTTTGGTTTGGACCTAACTCTTCTTGGGCAGCATTTCCGGTATTTACTTGGGTTTGTACATCCGTGCTACTTGTACCCGTGATTTCCATATTGTCAATGGCCCACCAGTAATCCCATGCCGCGTCATAGGTAAGTCGTAACTGCATATTCGCATTGGCGTAAGCATCAGGAATAGATAGCGTAACAGGGCTAGGAGCACCCCAATTACCAATATCTCCGTCCGCTTCAACATAAGTGGTTAATACTTGCCATACGGAGCCATCAAATACTTCAATGGTCGCCGTTTCATCGTAATCCCCATTACCCGCATATCTACGGAAGTAATGGTCAAAGGTCAAGGACATGCCTGTAATACCCATCGTATTAATGGAAGGAGAAGTTACTTGCTCAAAAGAGGTGCTTCCACTACCTGCGGCATCACTATCCACAAAAAGGAAAGGGGTTCCGTCTAATGTAGAAGCGCCACCATATGCGGGCTCACCGTACCAAGTATCGGTTGTACTTCCACCGTCCACTACGGTCCATCCACTGATTCCTGCATCAAAATTGTCTTGAAAAACGGTTACGGGACCACTGGGATTAGGTGCTGCGTCATCGTTAGTAATCGTAAGGGTATGGGTATCATCCGCACCTATTCCGGCATCGCTTCCCGTTACGGAGGAAATGGTCAGGATTACCGTTTCATCCCCTTCAATTGCGGCATCACCGTTGATGGTAACGGTAACGGGTTGATCCGTTCCCCAATTTGCGGTTGTAAAGGTCAAGGTGGTTGGTGAGACGGATACGTCATTCGCGTCAGCCGTTCCCGCAACTGAAATATTTACGGTGGTGGTAGCATTTGGCGCGGCACCCATTGTTACGTCGACGGTTACGTCCTTGCTTCCGCATCCGTTTCCTTCCGGGGTGCTATTTGTGGTAGTAACGAATTCCGCTAGAGGAGTAGCCAAGGCAGGCAAGGTATAACCGCAATCGGTATAAGCCGTATGGATAGCCGCGATATCCGCAGCGGAAAACCCTAAGTTAATGGCTGCTTGATAAACGGCGTTTGCCGCGTCGTTTTGGTTAGAGGAACCGTTGGTCATTCCCAATCCTTCCCAGTGCGCCTTGTCCATGTCTTGTTGGCCTACGCTTTCCCAAGCGGTTAGGTTACAAGTCGCCCAAAGCTGCCCATCGGTATGTACCTGCCCGATCATTCCGCCGGGATATGTAACATTATAATTGGTAATTCTACCACCCCAACATTCATTGTGGCCATCCCAGTTGAACATATAATAATATGCCGCATCACTCGGTGTCCAAGTGCCGGAAGCACGGTTGTAGGAGGAAGCGATATAATCACCTACTCCTTCGGAAAGACCGTTCACTTGGGAGAGGTTTCCGCCCGTTACCCAGTCGTGGAGGGCGTGACCTAGTTCGTGGTGTACCACATCGGAGTCTTCCGCGTCATCCACGCATCCTTCACCGAATGCGATGACACCGTTTCCTCCGGTATAGTGGGAGTTGTCAGCGCCATTTAAGCCATGAGGATCAAAACGCGCACCTCCCGTATATTGAAGGGGCGTGATATTACAACCCAAGGTTACGTTGAGGTAATTCATCATCCAATCTACATGGTAATAGGTATTGGAAGCCTCGAAACCGTCATCGCTACGTGTAAAAATAAATGCGCTGGATGCTTGGGAATAATCACCGTTGAAGGGGCTTTCCGTATCTACGATGGATGCCCACATTCCGTCTAGGTAATAGGTTCCTCCGGTTAATGTAAGGTTCGGCAGGGTGTATGTAAATGTCTGGGCGGTAAGGTCAGCGGTATTTGCGTCACCGCCATCGGTAATGCCACCTGTTCCGTAAGCAACCATCGCGGATTGTGTAGGGGACGGATCAAAAACGGAACCCGTTCCGGTAGCCATCATCCTGGTACTTCCGAAATACGCGGCATTGCCGTGTGGGTGATCACAGCCTTCTTCCTTGTCGGAATAATAGGCGGCAACATCCTCGGCGCCGAAAATTTCGCCCGTAAGGGCATCCACCATTACACGCCATTCCCCGAAAGGCTCTTCAACGAT
>JAHDDF010000284.1:0-2344 GCA_020629475.1 Saprospiraceae bacterium | reverse complement strand
ATATTATCCTTGATTTCCCAATCCTCGGTCATGTCGAGTTTGATTTCGACACCCCTTGATTCAGGAGCCTTTTTCGCCCAACTTGTTTGAGGGTAAAGAATAAATGCGAAAGTTACTATTCCCAGGATAAGGGAAAGTAAGCGGGTATTTACACCTTTCATGCTAATGTGTAGGTTGTGGTTAAAAATGTATTAGCTGATTGCCCAAATGGACATTCTAAAATACGGAATTATTTTTTGGGATGACTAATTGTAGGAAATTACATTACCAAATGACGGGAAATGACAGTTGGAATTTGATTAAGAAAGGACATTTTGTTTCTCAATTAGGATTTGATGAATTTCTTGCTCATGCTTTTACCTTCCTTAATGATTTGGATGATATAAGTTCCTGTTGCAAGATCCATGATATTTAGGTCCATTGAATTGGAGGAAGAATCACCTTGCATTACTTGTTGTCCTATCGTATTAAAAACCTTAAATGAAAAGCTTTCCTCCATATCACTTATCAATACTTGGATGGATTCCTTAGCGGGAATCGGGCTTATTTTTATTCCGGATGCTTGGGTGGAATAATTATCTACATCCAAGGAGATATTATTTCCTGAAAGTATCCATAACTCGGGATCTACCTTGATGGAATCCACAAAAAACGGTATTTCGAAACCAAATTCCTGTCCGGAGAAAGTGTGATCGAGTACTAAAGTAGTATCCGTATTTTCACCGTACAAAGTAATAGGTACAGGCATTTCGAAAAAATCCACGGAAGGATGGGATGTGGATTGTTCCAAGAAAACGATAACGCCGGTGGGGTAGCGTTCCCAGCTTAGGGTATATGAAGGAAAACCTTCCCCGAAGAACCAGTCATTAAAAAACTCGGTAAGGTTAATATTCGAAACGGATTCCAAATGGAATTTTAGGTCCTCGGTAGTTGCATAACCGAAGGAGAGGCTGGGGTCTTCCAGGTAGTTCCTGAGTGCAAGGAAGAAATCATCCTCACCCATCATCCACCGTAGCATGTGTAGGAGGTAGCCTCCTTTTGCGTAGCTCAATCGTCCATCAAAAATCCGATCTACGGAAGTGGTATCCGTAACGAAAACGGAACCGTCCGGTTCGGAAATTACTTGGTCTACGTAAAATTCCCGCCAAGCTCTCCAGTCTGTTTCATTACCCAGAAAATCCACGGCTAGTCCTACGGCATAAGTAGCGAAGCCCTCGTTCAGCCAAATGTCTTCCCAAGAACCACAGGTTACACGGTTCCCGAACCATTGATGCGCCAACTCATGTGCCTGTAAGGTGTAGGAATAACCACCCATAAAACTCATGGTGCTATGTTCCATGCCTCCACCCCAGCCAAATTGCGCATGACCGTATTTTTCTTCTGAATATGGATAAGGTCCAAAGTATTCATCAAAGAATTGGATGATATCCAAAGTGAGATCCAGGGTGTTATCCCATTCCTGTTCATTTTCGGGATAAACGAAGTTTTGCACCTCAAGATTCGTTCCTGAGGGAAGTTGTACAAAATCGGTGTGTTCGGCATAATTGGTTACGGCTATCGCTACTAGGTAAGCCGGAATGGGATAACGATGTTTCCAATGGGTTTTGAATTTCCCGCTTTCTAGGGCTTCGGATTGTCTAAGCCCATTTGAGGCGACCTTGTTTCCAAGCGGTGTTGTAACGATAATATCTATCGAATCCGCCTTGTCATCTAAACTTTGCTTCGTCGGCCACCAATCCTTGGCACCATAAGGTTCGGATAGGGTCCATAGAATGGGCGCATCATTCCCGTGGATATCCGTTACGAAGGAACCAAAACCTTGGGCATCCGGAATTCCTTGGTAACTAACACTAATACTATCCAGATTTCCTTGTGGGATGATTTGTGGTAAATATGCAATCAGTTCATCTTCCACCGTATGATCAAAAGTTACGGGAATACCATTGAATAGTATTTGGTCTACTTGTAAGTTTTGGGAAAGGTCGAAGGAAATGGTTTGAAAATCGGGTTCGATTACTTGGAAATAAGTGGTTACCGTTCCTGAAATATATTGCACGGCAGGATCAACGTCCCATTCGCATCGCCAATATTTTATATCGTAATTGCTCCCTGTAGTCCTATGTGTGCTTTGCCGGTTTTCCATTCTTAAGGCACGCTTTGAAGCACTGCAAGCGCCCGAACAAAACTCGAGGCATTGCCCTTGGGCTAGAAAAGGAAGAAGTAGGGGAAGGATTAAAAAAAGCCGCCTCATCTTTTTCTTTAAAGATAAGGCGGCTTTTGGATTATAGCAGGTCGTTAACCCGTCAAAAGACTATTGTAAGGATGTTGCGACAGCCGCGCTTTC
>JAHDDF010000283.1 GCA_020629475.1 Saprospiraceae bacterium | reverse complement strand
GCATTCTTTGCAAGTGATTCATTAATTAAATCTTTAATTACCGAGAAAGTCAATTTTAGTTACATAGATCTATCTAATAACCCTTGGATGAAAATTAGTTCAATGCAATATTTAGAAAACCAAAAAACACAACTAAACACTCTACTTTAGCCTTACTCTTTCATGGATTATATTTTACTCTTCAAAACCAAACCATTATCGCCTATCTCAAGGTATTAAAAAAAGAAGAAAACGGGTTTGTCAGTTCCAACGCCTCTAGCGACGCCGCTAGGGAGTAGACGGTTGGTTTCGACCTTATTTGGCAAGGTCGGATACGACCGACGCAAACAAAGCCCCGACATTCATGTCGGGGAAAACATAATCACAATTAACCCTCAACACCACAAGCCCCAATAAAAGCAAAAGTCATCTTAAACCACTCATCCAAAAATTCGCGGCTTCTAGTGGCTTTCATGCGGGAAAAACAACCGTAGGTACCGGCGTGGAGGTACTCCGCCAATTGGGTAGGCGTAAAATCTTTCCGGATTTCGCCTTGTTCTTGTCCCTTTTCGATGCAAAGGGAAATTTCATCCAACCACAGCCGGAAACTCTTGTCCGCCGCTTGGCGCAGGCGGTCGTTAATGCCGCCTAATTCCACGGACATATTATGGACCAAGCAGCCCGCGTCCAGCCCGTCCTCCTCATTGGCATCAATGATATAACCGTAAAACTTCTTGAGGCGGTTCAAGGGGCTTAGGTTTTCATCACGGAGTACTTTCTGGATGCCGTCAAGCCCCATTTTTCCGTAGTATTCCAAGATACCCTCGGCAAAATCCTCCTTGGATTCAAAGAAATTATAAAAGGAACCCTTGGGGATACCGCACTCCTTTAAGATGGCGTTTACGCCCAAATTGTGGTAGCCGCGCTTACGGATTAACTCCGCGCCCTTGGCTACAATATCCACCTTGTCGTATTTATATCCCATATCTTGACCGATCGGTACAAAGATGATTGGTTTTGGTTGGGTCATGCCGTCATTCACCCGACAATCACTAAAATACGGAAATCATGCCAAGCTCTAATCCTTATCCCCCAAGTATTTGATTTGCCTGCCTTTCTCATCGATTTCCCATTTGCGGGTATAATCCTTGCCCTCCATATTGTTGTAAAAACGGGAAACGAGGTCGCCGTCCTCATCAAAATCAAAATCCGAGCAAAGAAGCGTTTTCTGGATATTATCCGGCGTCCAAAAGAATTCGTATTGGAAAATCTCCTTGGTCTTTTTATCAAAACCGAAGGCGTGAATATCATCCCCGTTACAAGTCCCGTACTGGTAGATGTAATACATAACCCCGGAATCCTGCCTTTTGGTATAAACCCTTCTCATGTGCTTGGTTTCATCGCAAAAACTCAAAGCACCTAAGTTCATTTCCACACCCTTAAATGATAATTTATATTTCCCGGAATACTCCTTCAATCCCTTCAAGGGACAACCGCAATATTCCATCCCCTCCTCTATAACAGTAAACTCCTCCTCTAGCGTAAGCAAGGACATGGTAGTCATCTCAGGTAAGGAAGCCCCACAAGACATCAAAAAAACAATTCCAAAAAACAGCACAAAGTATCTCATCAACCAAAAGTTTAACCTAATTTACAAAAACCATTTCGTCATTCGTCATTCGTCATTTGTCATTCGTCATTAAATAACCATGCTCTACAAAATCCTAAACATCTTCTTCGCCCTAGTCTGGTTCGCTAACGGCTTATTGGCAAAAATCATGAACCTTGTTCCCAGGCATCAGGAAATCGTCGGGACTATCCTGGGAGAGGAATACGCTTGGCATATTACCAAGGCAATTGGGACAGGTGAAATCCTCCTTGGGATTTGGATATTAACCGGTATCAAATCCCGCTTTTGCGCCTTGTTGCAAATGGGTTTGATATTAACCATGAACATCCTCGAATTCACCATCGCCCAAGACCTATTACTTTGGGGAAAAATGAATTCCATTTATGCCCTAATGTTTGTTATCTTAATCGGCATAAACGAATTCGTTATTAAAAAGAAAAGCAAGGGAGCAGCATAATTTCACTCCTTAACTATTAACTCTTTCACTTGAATTTATTCAAAAAACATCCTTTCGCCGTAGAGGCATTTTTCGAACGTTCCGACGTCCTTGCATTCGCCGTGCCCAAGGAGGAATTGGAACCCTTAATACCCGAGTGCCTTTCCTTGGACACCTTCGAAGACAAATGGGTATTTATCGCAGTAGCGATGGTACAAACCAAGGGATTGCGCCCCAAGGGATTCCCGAAATTCATGGGCAATGATTTCTTCCTTTCCGGCTATCGGATTTTTGTGCGTTACCGCAATAATGCCGGTAAAATCATGCGGGGATTATACATCCTAAAATCGGAAACGGACAAGGCTAAAATGGTTTTGGGCGGGAATACCTTCACCCATTACAAATACTCGAAAATCAAGGTCATACGGGAAGAAAACGGGATTACCACTCGTATCTCATCCCCTACCACGGGTATGAATATTCTCTTTGAAGAACCAGAAGGAGACGTCCCTTTGCCAGAAGGCTCACCTTTCCCGGATTGGAAGCAAGCAAGGAAATTCGCGGGACCGCTGCCCTTTACCTTTACCTATAACAAACCCAAGCGAGAAGTAACGATTATCCAAGGCGTCAGGCAAAATTGGAAGCCCAAGCCTTTGCGGGTTTTGGAATATGATATTCCCTTTGTAAACGGTTTGAATTTAGAGGGTGTAATATTAGCCAATGCCTTCTCTATCCAAAACATTCCCTATTGGTGGAAAAAGGGGCAATACGAAATTTGGGAAGGATGAGAAAACCACTACAAGGTGTAGGAAATATCGTTCGTTTTAATTGGCATTTTTATATTATTTCCTTTGTTGCTATCGCAATATTACTGCTTGGGTATTTTTATTTACCAATGCCGTTTTCCCTAGCAGCCCTCTTTTTTATTATTGCAATAATATTAACCAACTTTATTTCCTTGGCGGTCTCCGCTTACGTGTATGATTTCTCCGGTTTATATTCATTTAAATGGATGAATCATATTGTAATAAAAAACCCGAAAAACATTGCCAACATCAATGCGGGATTTGATGAGACATCTCATTTTTTAGAAGAAAAATTCCCTAAAGCCAAACTCCACGTTCTTGACTTTTACAACCCCGAAAAACATACGGAAGTTTCCATAAAAAGAGCAAGGAAAGCATATCCGCCGCATCCCGTTACCCAAGGAATAAATACGGATAATATCCCCTTGGAAAACGAATCCTTGGATATCGTTTTCAATATACTTTCCGCACATGAAATTCGCGAGGAACAGGAACGGATTTCCTTCTTCAAGGAATTACATCGCACCACGAAAAAAGAAGGGCTCATTACGGTAACGGAACACCTAAGGGACTTTCCTAATTTCCTTGCCTACAATATCGGTTTTCTGCACTTCCACTCCCCAAAAACTTGGCGAAAAACATTTAGCGCCTCCGGTTGGACAATCCATAAAGAAATCAAGAACACCCCTTTTATTTCCACATTTATATTGAAGAAAGATGGAGCTGCATCTTAAAATCATCGGCATCGTTTTGCCCTGCCTTGCCTTGGTGCATATCATCTTCCCCAAGTACTTCAATTGGAAGGAAGAGCTCAAGCCCTTAAGCCTCATCAACAAACAAATGATGGAGGTACACACCTTTTTCGTCGCTTTTGTCGTCTTCCTAATGGGAGTGCTTTGCTTCACCTCCGCCGGCGAACTCGTTTCCACGCCCTTGGGCAAGAAAATCTGTTTGGGCATGGGTATCTTTTGGTTCGCCAGATGGATATGCCAATTCTTCGTGTACTCCTCGAAACTTTGGCGCGGCAAAGTATTCGAAACGTTGGTTCACCTCCTGTTTTCTTTCCTTTGGACTTACTTAACAGGCGTGTTCCTCTACATCTATTTCATGGCTTGACCTGAAGATATATGAAACATCATTTTTTCTTGTTTTTCCTGCTTGTCGCAACATCCTTGAGTGCGCAGGATACCATCCCTGCCTCCATCGCTATTATTGATTTCTTTCCTCAACCCCCGAATGATGAGCCTTTAACCATTTACCACCCTTTCAAAAACGATCGCCAATTGGTGGAAATCAATTACCACGACCATTGGCAACAGGAGGTGGATTTCATGGAAAGAACACAGCCGCGTGGCATGGCTTGGGCAGCCGTTATTCCTTACAGGGGTCCGAACGTGTATATCGTACGAGGAAGGAACGGGAATATTATCAAGACCTATAATGATTTCGGTAGGGGAGTTTTCAAGGATAGTCTTGAACCTCCCGGCTTTGTTTCCGACGGGCTCTATCATGTCCATTCCCAATACGGAAACGGAAGATTCCGTGTTTACGACTGTAAAGGCTTGGATTCCGGATTTGATTTCAGGCGTGGTAGCCTTCCTTGTAAAACGGGTTTGATTGATCTTGCCGGAAATATTATCCTTCCCATGAAATACGATAATATCTACATGACCAATAAGGGGTATTTCGTATTCAAGGGTGAGAAATACGGGATGTTGAATAAGGATTTAAAACCGATTACGCCCGTCAAATACGAAGGCAGATATCTACAATCCCATCTTGATGATAAGGTATTTATCGTAGAAGAAAACGGGAAGCAAAAAATCGTTTCCCAAGACGGGGAAGAAAAAACAAGGAAAGGTTTCGACAAAATTGATCCCGTCCAAAACCGTGGTATGGAATATTACTACATCATGGATGAAGGGAAGCGCGGAATCATGGGTAAGAATTTGGAACTTATTATTCCTCCCAATCACGAAGCGCTTTACCTTACCAATTACGAGAACCAAAAATACTTCCTTGCCCAGAAAAAGGAAAAATACGGTTTGTACTACACGGACGGCAGTATCGCGCTTCCTTTTAAGTACGGTTTCCTCAAAGCTTTTAAGGATTTTATTCAAATAAAAACCAAGGAGGGGCACGGCATTATCCGCCCTGACTTAAGTGAATTAATTCCCCCTGGTTTCGATACTTTGGTGGTCTATAATAATATCCGTTGCCTCAAGGATGGGTATTGGACTTTTTACACCCCGGAAGGAGAACGCATTTCCGAAGTGGAATACGAGCATACCATTAAATGGTATTACGGTTATTACATCGTAAGCAAAGACGGGAAATACGGTTTATTAAATGAACGGGTAGAAAACGGTGTTTTATTTATACCCGCTATTTATGATGAATTACAACCGCTTTACCCGGATTTTGAAAATAACCTCCGGTATAATGCCGTAAGAATCGGGAAATATTGGGGGTTATTGGAATCCGTTTCCGGGGAGATGGCGGTGCCTATTCAATATGAGGAAATATTTCAGCAAACAAGCGGTAAGCGAAAAATATACATCAAGAACAAGGCGGGAAAATGGGCGGAGTTTAAGAAAAAGGGGAAGGTTTTGAATTTTAATTTGGATCGGGCTCGGCATTAATTTAAAACGAATACATCCAATTGGGTAAAGGTATAATTTCACCCCTTCGGGGTTGATTTGGTATTCATATTTTGTGCTTGGGTAATTTCATCCCTTCGGGATT
>JAHDDF010000282.1 GCA_020629475.1 Saprospiraceae bacterium | reverse complement strand
ATTGGTTTTTATAGCCACACGATTGCCTATCAGAGCCAATAAATAACTTAGGAACACGGTATTAAAAAAGTATACTACCGGGCAATAAATTGGAAAATTCCTGCATCCGTATTGATATTCATATTTTAATCTCCAAACCATCATACCCGACCTCTATCTCTTCCGGCAAATAAGACATCGTTTTGGCGTGCGGCCCCATAAAATGACTCAGGTGGGTTAGATACGTTTTAGTAGCACCGATTTTTGCGGCAAGCTCCTTGGCTTCATTCAATGTAAGGTGGGAATGGTGCTCCATCCGGTGAAGGGCGCTCAGGACCAACACCTCCAAACCTTCCAATTTAGAAAACTCCGTCTCCGGGATGGATTTCACGTCCGTGAGATACGCAAAATCCCCGATCCTGAACCCTATTATAGGCAAATCCCCATGCATAATATTAATGGGGATAAATTCAGTTTCACGTATCGTAAAAGGCTTATTTTCCTCTATGCCAATTAAGCTAATTACCGGTGCCCCGGGATAAGGTTTGTCTTCAAAAACGTAATCGAATCTTTTTCTTAGGTAGTCCGTAACCCTAGGGAGCGCGTACACCGGCATGTCCCTGAAATACTTAAAATTATAAGGACGGACATCATCCAATCCCGCTACGTGATCATTGTGTTCGTGGGTGATTAAAATGGCATGGACCTCCTTCCCGCCTGTCCTTAGCATTTGCTGCCTGAAATCCGGCCCTATATCAATCACGAAACGATCCTTCCCGTTTTCAATCATGCATGCCACGCGGAGACGCTTATCCTTCGGGTCCTCGGACAGACAGGTTTTGCACTCACAGCCGATAACCGGAATGCCTTGGGAAGTCGCCGTTCCTAGGAGCGTGATTTTCATGCTTCGGGCTCATCCTCTTTTGTTTCAGCTTCGGGTTCAGGGCCAGCCTCTTTTTCCTCTTCCTTAGGTTCCTCTTTTTCCAATTTCAGTGCCTTAAAGGTTTTTAAGCCTTCATCGGAAAGATCTTCTTTCTTGATTCCAATTCTAGAAATGATATCCAGTAGGGTAGCCATTCTTCCCTCCGTATCGAAAAAACGATTGATGACCGCAATCCTCCGGTTTTCCACCAGACAATAGCCGGATTGGAAATTTCCTTTCTCGTATCTCACCTCGTAACCGGATTCCTCTAGGAGTGCTTGTACCTTTTTAAGGTTGTGCTTGGTAAATTTCACTGTGTTAACTCTTATCTTCGCGTTATATGCTCCACAAATTTCTCCATTTTTCTCAATTTCGGAAATGAAGCGTCTCCTACCTTTACTCTTTTGGGTGTTTCCCATGCTTGTTTTTGCACAAGATGAATCAAACAGAGCCTTCCGTGCTTCCGTACTTTTGGGTTTTAATGCTACCCAACTCGACGGTGATCAATACCGTGGCTACGATAAAGTAGGGCTTCATGGTGGATTAGGGGTAAGTTACCGCTTTCCTAATAATCCAAAATTGGGATTAGGGACGGAGATTATTTTCTCCGCAGAGGGAAGTAGCGAGAAAATCAACTTTTCCTCTTCCAACAACACCCAAGGCGTAATCTCCTTGAATTATATCCGGATTCCCTTGCTTTTTAGCTTTCGGGAATGGAAATTCGACTTCCATGCGGGAGCAAGTTACGGAAGACTTATCGGCTCCGACACCAATGAATTCACGATATACCTAGCGGATGATTTCCGCCAGGACGATATCGGGATTGTCCTTGGGGCATCCTATATGTTTACGGATAATTGGGCGTTGACCTTCAGGTTTAGCCGTTCCGTAATGAATACCGTTAAACCGGAAATAAACCGGGATGCCCTTAACGGGCACTTCCTCACCTTCAGGGTGGAATACAGAATTTGATTTTTAAACAACACACCCTACGTAAATGCGCAAAGGAATATTTTTAATGGCGGCATTTTGCCTATGTCTTCTTGTGGCTTGCAATAACAATGAAGAACCTACGGTTGTGGAACCTGCCGTACCTAGTGCCCCACAAACACTCCCGGACTTGCCTCCTTACCCGGAAGACAAACTCATGGAGTTATACACAAAAACGGATCATATTGATTTCCTCTTCATGCAAAATTCCTTTAGTATTAACGTAGCCGGAGAAGGTGCCCAAAATCAAGTTCGGATGATCCGACCGGAGGCGGTTACGCGTTACCCTTGCGGGGAGGTCGTAAAAATGTTTATACAATCCCAAGGGGAAGAGCTTGCACACGCGGGAGTATTTTTCGATGGCGCTAATTGTAGCCACGTTATCATTTACGTAAATGATCGGCCGGCTTACGCCAATGCACTTGATCCCGGAGGAATCGGTTTTTTCCAAAATATCATGACTCGTTTCTCCACACAACCCGGACCGCCACAATAGGTAAACCATGTCCTCGACACCCCGTTTTGCCGTAATTGATTTAGGTACGAATACGTTCCATGTATTAATCGTGGAAGTACACTCCGACGGAAGTTATTCCCGACTCCACAAGGAGCGTATTTTCGTTCAATTGGCATCAGACGGGATACAGACCATAGGAGAGGCGCCCTACGCCAGAGGCATACAAGCCTTGAAGAAATTCAAGGGCATCATGGATAAACTTGGCGTAGAAAAAATAAAGGCATTCGGTACCGCGGCCTTACGAACGGCATCCAACGGAAAAGATTTCATCCTTGAAGCAAAGGAGTCAATAGGGATCCAAATCGAATTGATTTCAGGAGACGAGGAAGCGAGACTCATCCACAAGGGTACGGAATTAGCATTGGGGGGAATCCATCGAAATTTATTGATTATGGATATCGGTGGAGGAAGCGTTGAGTTCATTATTGCGGACGGGAAAGGCATTCATTGGCGACAGAGCTTTAAGGTAGGCGTGGCGGTTCTTAAGAAAATGTTCCACCACAAGGATCCCGTAAGCAGGGAGGAGCTCAATGCTATTGATACATTTCTTAAGGACACTTTAGCCCCATTGGCGAAAGCTTTGAAAAATCACCCGGCAGAAGTAATTGTGGGTGCTTCCGGTACTTTTGATGTTTTGGAGGCTAGCCTTCCGCATCAAAGAATCAACCAAAATGCCGCAATATTGGAAGAAGGCGTCTTTTATCCCTTTTACGGTAAAATTATACCCACTACCTTAGCGGAGCGTTTTGCCATGAAGGAAATTCCGGATACAAGAGCGGAGTTAATGATTGTGGCTTTACAACTTATTCACTCCGTTTTATCCATTACGGGAATCAAGGAAATTTGGGTATCCGCCTTCGCCATGAAGGAGGGTATTTTACAAGAAATGGTAGAGGAAATCCAAGAAATTTGAGCAGGAGGATATTTTCCATACGGGACATTGATTGGATTACGGTTTCCCTTTATTTGGGGCTAGCCGTTATCGGTTGGGTTATGATCCATGCCGCCGGTTTTGATCCCGGGGAATCCCAAAGCATGTTCTCCTTTTCGAACCGAGCGGGAAAACAATTTTATTTCCTACTATTTTCCGTATTCGTGGGTGGAGCGGTATTATTTATCGATCCGCGTTTTTTCAAAACCATTAGCCCCTTCCTCTACTGGTTTTTTATCGCGGCATTGATTTTCGTGTACATCGTAGGAACGGCTACAAATGGCGCCACCTCTTGGATCAATTTAGCGGGAGGTGTAAAATTCCAGCCTTCGGAACCCGCAAAATTCGCTACTTGCCTTGCCCTAGCTAGTTTCATGTCCGGTGCTCGGTTTAATATAAAGGAAATCCCGATGGCGCTTGCCGCGATAGGGGTATTCCTGCTTCCTTCCGCCTTGGTTGTCCTACAAGGGGACGCCGGTTCAGCCATCGTATTTTTCTCCTTGATGATTGCCTTGTTCCGGGAAGGAATGCACCCCGCCATTTATATCATAGCCTTACTATTTATATTACTCTTCGTTTTCGCCTTGGTTTTTAATCCCTTGACGGTGGTTTTACTAATGGTCATCGTGGCCATATTCATATCCGCTTGGCACAACAAACCACGCCCTGCCTGGATGATGGCAGCAAGTGTACTAAGCATTGGTTTGATTTTCTTTTCGGAATATTTCACCTACTGTATCATTGCTGCGGGTGCATTTCTTTTGGCAAGCTTAGGGATGAATATTTTCAAGAAGGACAAATCCGCCCTAGGTATCTTTTTGGGTATATCGGTCGTACTTTATTCCTTGTTTACCCTTGGGGTGGACTATGCCTTCAATAATATTCTGGAACCACACCAGCAAGACAGGATTAAGGTTTGGCTTATGCCTTCCGAAGCGGACCCAAGGGGCTCGTACTATAATCTTAGGCAATCAAAACTAGCCATCGGTTCCGGTGGAATGTGGGGGAAAGGATTTACTGAAGGTGAGCTCACGCAAGGGAATTACGTACCGGAACAAGATACGGACTTCATCTTTACGGTTATTGGTGAAGAGCAAGGCTTCGTAGGCACCTTTGGCGTGATTTTACTGTATGCCGCACTTCTTTTCCGGATTACCCAAATAGCCGAGCGGCAACGTTCCAAATTTACGCGGATATACGCGTACGGGGTTTCGGGAATTATCGGGATACACCTTTTAATTAATATAGGAATGACGATGGGGCTCATGCCGGTCATAGGTATCCCGCTACCTTTATTAAGTTACGGGGGCTCATCCTTGCTATCCTTTACCATTATGATTGCCATCTTGGTAAAATTCGATAGCCAAAGGCTCCTTGTATTTAGATAGGTGAATTATTCTTTGCCGCCCATAAGTAGCGACACGCTACACTGCGGTAAGGGCTCCAAGTCGAGGCAATTTCCTCCAACTTCCCATACAGTTCCCTTTTAGGAAGACTTCCGTCAATGGAATAATGAAAAATCATGGATTGCCGAATGGCAAGATCCCCGATAGGGAATACATCAGGGCGATGTAAGCCAAACATCAAAAGCATCTGGACGGTCCAAACCCCGACACCTTTTATACTTGTCAAATCTTTAATAATGTCCTCATCAGGTGTTACGTTCCAATCCCTATTCGCGTTTTCCTTCTTTGAAAAATACCCCGCGATATTCTTAACGTAATTTGATTTTTGATTGGATAAGCCCACGGAACGCAAATCAGGAATATCCGCATTTGCTAAAACATCCGGCTCCGGGTTTTTACCGTCGTAAAATTCAAGAAATCTTCCATAAATCGTGTTTGCCGCCTTAACGGAAAGTTGTTGCCCCACAACGGATCTAACCAAAATCCGGTATACTTCATAGCCTTCATTTCGAAGAGGCTTTATTTCCGTTCCGGCAATAATTTTTGCCATAACGGAATCCTTTTTGAGAAATTTTACGGCATCCTTGTCCATAAGCCTTACCGGAGCGGGTGAATAAAGTAAACAAAAGGGCTAAACTGCTCATTTTTCCCTATATTTGCAAATCCGTTTTGGAACGGGTTCAGAGTTTGTATAAAGAAATATCCAATGGATAAGAAACGTGTTTTAATTGTAACCCAAGAAATGGAGCCATATACGGCGCTCTCCGAAATTTCAAAAATAGCCAATAAACTTCCCCAACATATCCAAAAAAGCGGAATGGAAATCCGCATTTTAATGCCACGCTATGGTGTCATTAATGAAAGAAGGCACCGCCTTCA
>JAHDDF010000281.1 GCA_020629475.1 Saprospiraceae bacterium | reverse complement strand
ACCTTCCGTCCGGATGAAGCAACGGAAACCTTCCTCTTGTTCTGGCAAGCGGAGGGAGAGCCCTTCCAGTCCAAATTGATGACAGGTTTCATCAATGAGCAAATCGGGGCGGAATCCGCGCTTGCCATCCCGGCTTGGCGAGAAGGCATCAAGCACAAGAAAATCGTTGAGCAACGCTTTCTGCCCGCCTTAGAGCAAAGGGAGAACACCAACAAGATTTTAGATAGTTTCCAAAGCTCCATCATTCCTAGAAAATCCTTGAAAGGGGATATCAATAAGGAGTTGGAGGTAGTTCCTTATTCCTTGGATGTACAACGCAGGGATGAGCTCTTCCTCTTGGTTAGGGATACCATGTACAACATGCCCGTCATGTTGGAAAAATGGAATTCCTTCGGGGAGCATATTTCCTTCGTAAATATCATTAGCCCTCCGTATTTGCTTAGGGAATATTTCGTGGAGAATATCCGGTACTTCAAAGACTTCCCCTACCCTGCCCTTACGGCATACTTGATGGATAATTCCCGGTTTTCCGTGGCTTTGTCCCTTTTAGAAAGAATGATTTCCGAACCCATCTCCGAGAGTAGCATCCTCTTTGAATTGGCAAAAATCGGGTATAGGAATCCGTCCGCTTACGAGGCGATCCGTGAACTATTCCTTTCCGCTTTCGAAGTGGATATCGCTAAGTACCACTGGGTGAGGATGGACGAGCGTAACGTTTACAATACGCTTGACAATGAATACCGTTCCGAGTTATTCTTCTCCGTCAATTCCAATGTCAAGGATAATATCCGCCTGAGCTTCCTCAAGCTGATTACCATATTGGAACCTTTCAGTAGGAACATCCACCGCGTTATCGCCAAGGACTTGGTACACCAGCAATACTTGCCCGGACAAGAAGTTTCCTTCGACGGAAGACTTTACCGGGTTCAAGGGCTGGATAAGGATCAGGGAACCATGATCGTGGACAATATAACTCCCACGGATAATATCGTGGCGTACCGTCCTAACATGAGCGTTACGCTTAAGGGATTACTGCCGCCATTTAACGGGATGGTCAAGCACAATCCGGGTTCCTACCGCTTCTCCTTAACGGAAGGTTCCTTCGAAATTTCAACGGACGGGTATTTTAGCTTCATTACGGGTGTTAAGTTTAATACCAATAATAAAGACTACCGCTACCACAGCATTACGGAAGATCAAGTGCCGAAAAGGAAATATCCACTCGGTAGGGTCTTAACCTTGGAATTTAAGGTACCGGAATCAAAAGATACCAAGAAAATCGCGGCTACCTTCGTGGTTTTATTAGAGGAATTATTCGTTTCCCTCTTTCCGGAGAACCATAACCACATCATCGTTTCTTCCGAAGGCGTGGACTCCGTTCTTCCTAAGCGATTACGGGAAATGTATACGGACCTCAGCCATGACGACAACTTCAAGGAGAAAAAGGATGAATACAATTTAGTTATCCGAATCTTCGAGGACGCACACAAGGACTTAGGGCTTCTTGGAGGCATCCACGCACACTACGATTACATTTGGCATTTGTTGGATGACTACCTCTCCTGGTTGGATGAGGCGGCATTGAAAAATAGGAACAAGGAGGATTATTCCACCAATCCTAATCTTCACCTACAAGGCTTCCGCGTAGGAATACGCCCGGATTTCTTCTTGGCTTATGGAGAAGAACTTAAGCCACTCGTAGGAACGGGTAAAGGAGCCGGTCTTGATCGCTTCCCTGATCATTTTGACTTAGTAGGCGTCAAAGAATTGGTAGATTCCCTAATCGGTAAAAACCAACTTACCGATAAAAGAAGAAGCGGTGGTGACTCCGGCGGTCATAAATTACCAACGGGTCAACACCAATGCGACTTCTGTGGCAAGGTCTACGGACCAGCTGAAGTAATAGCCTTGGAAGATGGCAGGGAACAGTGTACCAAATGCCGGGAATCCGCCGTTACCGACGAGGATATCCACCGCGCTTACGAAGATGCGATGGCGTATTTCAAGGAAATCGGACGGGAGCATGAGCTACCCAAGAATTTCGGGATCCGGATTACCACGGCAAACGTTATCCAAGAACGCCAAGGGAACGTATTCCGTCCTACCGCCGCCTTTGATCCAAGAACCATCGGTTTGGCGATTCAAGAGGGCGATAAGTACACCATCCTTATCGAAAACGGGCAACCTTACCACAAGACCATGGCGCTTTTCGTGCATGAAATGACCCACTTGTGGCAATATAAAAACACCCGTTTTCAAGATATTAAATCCGACTGGGGTATTTACATCATCGAAGGACATACTACTTGGGCAGAGGTAGATTGCCTGACCCGTAGGTACCAAGAAAACAGGAACCCGGATTACCTCGAACTCATTACCCAACTCAAGTCGCGCCAAGACGACTACGGCGAAGGTTATCGACTTCTCCTTGAAAAAATGGCGGAACGCGGCATGGGAGACGGATTTAATTGGGTAGAGCAGAATTACGGAAAATAATAATGATTAGCAAGCTCATTATTTTATACCTCCTTGGTTATCAAATTATTAACCAAGGAGGCTGTTTTTATCCCAGCCATTCCTCCCTCTTGAATCATAAAAGGTTTTTTAGAAAAAAACGCCCCTTCTCACAACCAAAACGAAACCGTTTCGCATCCTAGGAGGTGTAATCAATCATGAAGCGGGACAAATGCAAGAAACCGCCTTGAAATCCGGATTCAAGGTTTAAGAGATTGTTTAAAATTTAGTAATTGGTCTGCGAAGCTCACTTTTTCAATTACTCTTCGTTGAAAAACTAGGCTTGATAGCCCTGCTATCATCCTATTTTTTCGCCTCGATTAATCAAAAAATTGATACTTCTCGACATAATGACCAAAATTTAAACAATCTCTAAAACGCAAAGCATCCCACCCTATCGATAAAATCGTATTTCCGATGAAAAGAATATATATCATTCCATTTTTGCTACTCCTTTTCCAAGGAGCTTTTGCGCAAAGCGGGGTCTTGGATAAGGTCGTAGCGACCTTCAATGCCTACGACGCCACCCTCAAACAAGAAAAGGTGTACGCGCATACCGACAAAACCCTTTACAAACCCGGTGATATCGTTTGGTTCAAGGCATACTTGACCGATGATGAACTACAATCCGATGACGTTAGCCCCTTGGTTCATGCCGAATGGGTAAGCCCCAAAGGAAACGTGGACGCCAAAATCACCATGTCCAAAACCAATAATGCATTCGCGGGAGAATTCATGATTCCCCAAGGCGCGGCCGGTGGTATCTACAAGCTACGTGCCTACACGACTTGGATGAAGAATTTTGGGCAAGAAGCCTATTTCGAAAAGGAAATCACGGTTCAAGCCTTGGTTATCCCTAACCTGTTGATGAAAACGGATTTCGTGAAGGACGCTTACGGTCCCGGTGATAAAGTGGAGGCAACCCTGAACGTGCGTGACGCGGAGGATAATCCCTTAGCTAATGGCGCATTCAATTACGTCATCAACGTAGACGGTAAAAAAATCATGGACGGCAAAGGCGCCTTGGATGCCAACGGTGAAACCACTATTGCTTTCGATTTACCAAAAGATCTGAAAAGTACCGACGGATTGATCAACATCATGATCCCGCACAAGGGAACAACCGAATCCATTAGTCGCTCCGTTCCCATTGTCCTAAACAATATTGATTTCCAATTTTTTGCCGAGGGCGGCGACTTGATTTACGGAACCGAAAACAAGCTTGCTTTTAAAGCAATCAACGAGTTCGGGAAAGCCGCGGATGTAGCCGGAAAGCTGAAAGATGACCAAGGGAAAACCATTACCTCCTTTGAGTCCTTCCACAAGGGAATGGGTGCCATGACTTTCACCCCTCAGCGCGGTAGAAGTTACACCTTGGAATTAACCCAGCCCCAAGGCATTGATAAAAAATACGACATCCCCACCATCCTTGACGAAGCCATCGGTATGAGGGTAACCGCCTTGGATGAGAAACAAATGGAAATCACCGTTTATTCCCCCAAAAAGCAGAAGCTTCATTTGGTAGGATACCTCAACGGTCGCTTGGCAAAAACCATTGCCCACAATGCCGATGCCGGTACGAGTAAAGTGGTTTTCCCCGTATCCGAACTTCCGGTAGGAACCATGCAGATTTCCCTATTCGATGATAACGCGAATATCCACTGCGAGCGCTTAGTTTTCGTGAATAAGCACCGCAGAATTAATATTGAGGTTAGCACGGATAAAACCGAGTACTTACCCCATGAGGAAGTAAAATTGGACATCCTTGTCGAGGATGAATTGGGCAAAGGAATCCAAGGGGATTTCTCCCTAGCCGTGGTGGATGATAAAATCCACACCTTCGCGGACGATAAGCAAGACAACATCCTTTCTTATTTGCTGGTTAGCTCCGATTTGAAAGGAGAAGTAGAGGAACCTAATTTCTACTTTGACCCCAAAGAGGAAAAAGCGGATGAAGCATTGGATTACGTCATGCTTACCCACGGATGGAGACGCATGCAATGGCGTGATATCCTACAAAAGACCCAAGCGGATTTCGCTAAGGATATTCGTCATACCAAGGATGAATTATTCGTGCGAGGAAGATTAATGGCAGGCAACAAGCCCGTGCCCGGCGCAAGGGTTTGGACGGCGGATAAAAAGCAATACGCCAGAACGGATAGAACCGGACATTTCTCCTTTAGCAACGTTTCCCTTCCGCTTACCGTAGGAACCAGATACAAGGGACAAAGAGCAAATTTCTCTTTCAACAGCTATAGCGTGAAAGAGAAAATAGCTCCTGCCGCAAAGAAAAAAGGAAATGCCATTTATGCGAACGGGATTTACAAGGGACGCTTGATTGATGCCCAAGGAGAACCCATGATTGGCGCTAACGTGGTAGTAAAAGGAACGAACCGAGGAACCGTTACCGATTTTGACGGAAACTATTCCATCCGTGTAAAACCGGGCGATGTCCTTGTCATAAACTATATCGGCTACGCTACCCAAGAAATTACGGTAGCGGAAGCACCCGAGCCGGCAATAGCCTTACAAGAGAAGGATGCCAAGGTGGACTTGGACGAGGTAATGGCTGAAGTAGAGGATGTGGAATTCGAGGAAGAGCCGGCTCTTGATTTTGCGGAAGAGGAAATGCTAGCCGTAGCGGATATTCCGGTTCCCGCCGATCCTTTAAAGAAAGAAGCCGCTAAGCCCGCACCCCCAAGACCCGCGGCCGCGGAAAGGGCGGATGACCTTTTCATGGACGGTGACGTGGTGATGATGGAAGAAGTGCAAGCCTTGAACGAGGTAGTTGTAGCAGCTGCTCCTAGGGTAAGAATGGCAAAAGCCAATGCCGCTGTCGGAGTGGTAGCAGGTGTTGAAGCACCGATGAGAGGCGGAATCGCCCATGATTTCAGGACCGCTCCGGGATTCGGCGTACCAAGCGTTTACTTTACCAATCCAAGCAACGGTTTCATCAATTTCCACCAAGCCCGCCAATTCTATTCCCCACGGTATAATCCAAGCGTGCTAGCTAATCCCAACTACAATCCTAACGATAACAGGACAACCCTTTATTGGAATCCAAGGGTATTTACCAATGAGGAAGGAAAAGCGACCCTTAGCTACTTCAATGCTTCCTTGGTTAGTACTTATAGAATCATTATCG
>JAHDDF010000280.1 GCA_020629475.1 Saprospiraceae bacterium | reverse complement strand
TCTTACGTCTCCCTATTGCAATACGTGTTGGAATTCCGGCATGGATTGAATCACTTCTTTAATGCCGGTTTTATTGACGGATTGGATACCCAGTCCGGGTCTAACGTTGATTTCCATAATCATGGGTCCCTCGTGCTTGTCCAAGACGATATCGATACCCAGGTAATTCAAGGGAAAGGCTTTTGAAGTATCTATGGAAAGTTGAAGTAACTCCTCCCAATAAGGAATTTTCTTTCCCGTGATTTGGGAACCCGTATCAGGATGCAAGTCGTAGAAATCAGAGCCGATACACCCTTGTGCCAAGCAACCGTTATCCATATCGATACCGATGCCCATTCCTCCTTGGTGGAGGTTCGCTTTTCCGTCGGATTGGTCCGTCGGGACACGGAGCATGGATAATATAGGGATGTCATTGAGCAGGATAACCCGAAAATCGGGGACTCCGGCAGGATAGATTTCGTGGAAGAAAGGGTGCGGCTCTATGCAGCGCTCGATTAACACCCTGTCCTTTCCTCCAAGAGAATAAATACCCATGATGATGTCAGCAAAATGCTTGTAGATCTCTTCGATCGAAATCACCCTACCGGAGCTCATCCACTGCCCAAATTCATTTTTTCTTAGGATTTTAATACCGCCTCCACCGCTTCCGTTGGCGGGCTTGATTGCCATTACGGAATGGTGTTTTACCGCTTCCCACCCTGCCGCGATTCCACCGATTTTCTCGATGACGCCGTAGGTCTCCGCACAAGCGATATCATTTTTATGGAGGATGGTTTTGGTAAGCACCTTATCATCGGCAAGTTTGTAGTCCTTGCGTTGGTTGAACTTGTAAACCAATTCGGCATTCCTTTGATTGATGCCCAAAATGCGGCTTTGCGGCGCTTTTCTATTCTTGAAGAATCGTAACATGATTCGGAATTTTGAAATAAAAGGAGGCGGCTTCTTTAATCGTTATTCTTTTTGGCTTAAGCCTAACTAATGACCCAAGAGAATCGCTTGTATTCCGATAAGCGTAAGCCTATCCATCTTCCAAGGAGCATCAAGCAGCCCGTGATCAGGAGCAATACCTCAGGGCAGGTAATCAAGAAGCCTCCTAGGAATTCGGATGCTACAACGAAGTAGCACAATACCACCACGAAGAGCGTTTGTCCTTGGAGTTTCAAGGCGTCCTTCATGCCTTCCTCGTCAATCGTTTTCGCGAATTTTTCCGCTGCTATGGCTAGGATGATAATGGGAAACAAAATCACGGAACTTAGCGTCATGGAACCTACCGCGATTCCCAAGTAAGTCAAGCCCAGCATGGCAAGGATAACCCCTACTAGCATTACCGCCATTTTGGGGGTGTAGAGTAGACCCCATCGGGTAAGCGGGAAATGAAGCAATCCTACTACGGCAACTACGGTAGCATAAAGCAATAAACCGAATACCAAGCCCGTGCCCTCCAAGGAAATGGTAATGATTGCGGGTAAGAAAATCCCGAAGGTTTTCAAACCGATGACGTTGCGGAACAAGGCAATCAACAAGGCGCACAAGGGCAAGCAAAGAATGGCTTTCAAATGCGCCGGCGCGATGTCCAATTTCGCCGGAAGGTTTCTTAAGGTAAATAAGACTGCTGCCTCCTCGCCGTACTCCTTGGAGCGCTGTATGTCAAAGGCGAAATCAAAACCCATATCGGAAGTCCTACGGATAAGGAACTCATCGCCTTTGTATAATTCCAAGTAGTGTGCGGGAAGATGTGCGTAGTAACCGTTTAAGGGATCGAAAGGAATCCAATTCCCGTTCATGTATACTTCCGCCCAAGCGTGGGAGGTTTTCTTGCGTTCGTTCTTAAGAATAATTCCTCCCACTACCCGAGCCGGAATGCCCTTGGCGCGGCACATTGCCACAAAGAGCCTACTCTTTCCGTTGCAACTTGCTTCCTTGGCTTCCAAGGCGGAAAGGGCGTCCATCAAATCACTACTTTTATTGGATGGGATCTCATATACGAACTTGTATATATTCTGTAATACGAAATCCACCTTCCTTGAATGCGCGGTTATGTATTGTGCCTTATGGCGGATTCTAGCATGATCGGATTGGATGTATTCCGATGCCTGTAAATGTTCTTCGACCCCTGAAACTTCCAAGTGTTCCACTTTAAGTTTCTTGTCGATTTGGTATTTAATGGGCGTTCCCTCGAAATGGAAATTGAAGGATAAATTGTCCTTGTGCTCCGATACGGGAAGCGTCCATTTTCCTTGAAGCCCTGCGGGGTTGGTTTCCGTTTCAAAACTCGCGTTCCCGGAAAAAATCCCCGTTTGGGAAATGGCTTGGCGTTCGTTGGTTGTTGGGAGGAATGATTTTACGAAAGCTTCCTTCCCTTTGGTTTTTGCTTCATAATCGAAGCGTACATCGAAATGTGCTTCAGGGATAAGTTGAGCAGGTGAGAGATAACCTGCCGCCCACTTGTAAATCATTAAGCAAAGCGGTAATCCGAAAAGGATGCCCAAGACTATCTTATATGTTTGTTGGCTGTTCATGATTGTGGATGTTTATGTCCTGAATTCATGAATGGAACCACTGTCCTAGGATTTACCCCACCCCCTATCTTGATTTTTTTTGAAAATTTCTTGCTGTCCCCGTAGGGGACAAAATTTCCTATCTTGGCAAAAATTATTTTTCTACATGTCCGACGGCGTTTGCGAGGATCACGTTTTCAAGCAGGTTTTTTCCGAGCAATCGGAAAATCTAAGGAACTTCATGTATTACCGTTGCGGTGATTTGGAGCGCTCTGATGATTTTGTGCAGGAGGCATTCATGCGCTTGTGGAATAATTGCGCCAAGGTTCCTTTTGAAAAAGCCAAGAGCTTCTTGTTTACCGCAGCCAATAATCTTTTCCTGAATGAGGTAAAGCATGAAAAGGTAAAATTGAAATTCCGTCAGGTAAAGAGAGTGGAGGCAAGTAATGAGTCGCCGGAATTCTTGATGGAGGAAAAGGAATTCAAGGAGCGTTTGGAAAAAGCGATATCCGATTTGCCGGAAGGGCAAAGGACCGTTTTCTTGATGAATCGCATTGATAAGAAAACCTACAAGGAAATTGCGGCTACATTGGGCGTAAGCCAAAAGGCGGTAGAGAAAAGAATGAGCAAGGCATTGGCTGCGCTCAAAAAAATTTCAAAAAAAATATAGTGTGCGGGTAGGGTAAACGGAAGGGTAGTTGTTATACCCTTGAAAAAACCGGATTACATGACATACACTTACACCTTGATATTATGCCAATCGATGATGAAAAAAAGGAGACGCTGCTGGCGCGCTGGCTTTCCGGTGAAATAACACCGGAGGAAAAAGCGCTCTTGGAACAGGATCCCGATTTCGATAATTTAAAAGGAATCATCGAAACCACGGATACCTGGGCACCGCCCGCCTATGACAAGGATGCGGCGTTCGCTAAACTCAAGCGGCGGCAAGAAAATGAGAAGCCCGTTCCCCAAGCAAAAGTAAGGCGATTGGGCTGGGCAAGATATGCCGTAGCGGCAATGCTAGTGGTTGCTTTCGGGATATTCGTATTCCGCATGCAGGGTGATGATCCCTTGCAATACGAAACGAATTTTGCGCAAAACCAAGAGTTGGACTTGCCTGATGGTTCCTCCGTTGATTTGAACCATGCCTCTTCCTTTGAATTCGTTGAAAAGGGTGGGAAAAGACTTGCTAAGCTTTCCGGTGAAGCTTTTTTCGATGTGGAAAAAGGAAACACTTTTAGCGTGGAAACACCCAATGGAACGGTTACCGTTTTAGGAACCTCTTTTAATGTGTACGCTAGGGATAATCACTTGGAAGTAGCCTGTTATTCAGGAAAGGTAAGAGTGGAATCCCAAGGCAGGCAAGCCCAGGATATTACAAAAGGATTGGTGGCGGTATTAACCGCAAATGAAATCCACGTAAAAAGATTCGGGGTGGCGCAAGGCAAGTCTTGGGATGCCACGGTAACCCGCTTGGAAGGTGTTCCTTTAAAACGGGTCATTGAAGAGATGGAGCTTCGTTTCGGTTTGGAAATTGATGCCTCGGGAGTAAATACCGATAGAGGATTTTCCGGCTCCTTTCTCCATAAGGATATTGAAACCGCGGCAAGGATGGTTTTTGATCCCATGAATTTGGATTATTCCATTGAAGGGAAAACACTAACCTTGTCGGATAAGAACTAGCACATGCGAAAAATACTAGCAGTTGCAGCCTGCTTGTTTTGCTTTCTGGGCTTATCCGCGCAGAAGGATACACCCATCGATCTTTCCGTTTCTAATGTTCCCTTAAAAGAAGTCATTGCCGAAATCGAAAAGGAATACGACTTTCGTTTTTCCTATGATTTGGAGGCTGTTTCAGGCTTAATGGTTAGCGGTGAGTTCAAGGAGCGCCCCATTGATGAAGTCCTTGGAAGTTTGTTGAAAAACTCAGGGCTAAAACATGGTTTCGTGGAGGATAAATATATTCTCATCCTCAGGGACCCGAGTCAAGAAACGGAAAGTCTGACCCAAGAAATTTTAAGGATAAATCTTTGCGGGAAAATCGTTGACGCGGAAACCGGTGAGCCATTGCCGGGCGCTAATATCTATAACCAAAGCGGCGAGTACGGCACCATCTCGGATGATGAAGGGATGTTTGCTTTCTTCCCTCCAAAAAGTGAGGTAGACTCCGTTTTCGTGAGTTATGTCGGTTATGAAACCCGGGTTTTTGCTTGGGGTTTCTTTATGAAAAATTCCCTTTGTAATAACGTAGTTGAACTGTCCTTCTCCGAGTTTGAGGCGGCGGTAGTAAGCGTTACGGATTACTTGATGGAGGGTATCAAGTTAGGGAATAATGCCAATGAGGTCCTTATCCGTCCGGGAGATATGAAAATGACCCCGGGTGCCGCCGAGCCGGACGTGATGGAAAGCGTAAGGCTTCTTCCGGGTATTATTTCACCGGATGAAGCGGCGGCGGAATTGCATGTGAGAGGCGGTACGCCTGATCAAAACCTCATCCTTATGGATGGTATCCCGGTGTATCATGCCGGGCATTTTTTCGGTAGTATTTCGGCTTTTAATCCCTACATCGTTGATGAGGTAAAGGTATGGCGTGGCGGTATAGGCGCGGAATACGGTGGCAGGGTTTCAGGGGTGATTGATATACAATCCATGAAGGATATCCCCCGAAGTTTTAGGGGCGGTATAGGGGTAAATATGACCCACGGGCATGCCTTCGTTAGCGCACCCTTGGTGGATGATAAGGTAGCCGTAATGGCGTCATACCGGAGGTCGTTTACGGATGTATGGAAAAGCCCTACTTTTAATCGTTTACGGAGTAAGGTTTTCCAAGGGACGAAGATTACCGAGAACCAGGATACGCTAGAGGAAGAGGAGGAAGAAGGCGAGTTGGACGCGGATGATGTATTCTCTTTTTATGATGCCAATGCCAAAATTATTGCGCAACCTTCATCGAAGGATAAATTAACCCTTAGCTTTTTTGCGGGGACCAATAAATTGGATTATTCCACCAATTACCCGGAGGATCAACTGATCCAAAATGATTTTTTACGACTGGATAATCTAGGTGCGGGCGGTGATTGGGAAAGACAATGGACAAGTAATTATTCCACGTTTATCCAAGCCTCTTATTCCGATTATTCTTTTGAATATAATTATGATATTACCCAAGGTGTGGG
>JAHDDF010000279.1 GCA_020629475.1 Saprospiraceae bacterium | reverse complement strand
ATGAGCCGGATGGCGCAAAAATGAAATCCGGATTAAATATCTACCAAGGATTGAAGGACGGCTCCGGTTGTAATGAATTCATATTCGACTGGGATTCAAACTTCACCATCGGTTTCCTTTTATCCCTTCCGGGCTAAGGAAAGAAGACAAAAGAAAAAAGGGCTTGGAATTAATTCCAAGCCCTTTTCTTTTTTCTTTTCCATGATAGAGTTTCTACCTTATCCGTAGTTTGTCACCAATCCTAATCGGACGGGAAATATCATTTATCCCGTTCAATCTTGCCAAGTGCTCTAGGGAAACACCGTGCTTCCTTGAAATCCCATAAAGGGTTTCCCCTTGTTTAACGGAATGGTAATCCTCCGAAACCGGCACCTTCTTCTCCGTAAGATCCTTGGTTCCCGCATTAAACTTAATCATCATTCCCTCCCCTACCTCGGGCACCGGCATGTTAAGATATGTTTCAGGAATATCATTCAAGGACGCAACCGGTTGTTCCACGGGACGGCGGTCAAGAGCAGGCACATGTGCGGCATCGGGAACCTTCTCAACGGAACGCCGCGCATAGAGGGGCTCCTCAACCTGTGGGGTATGCGGCAACTCACGCTCATAATCGAATAGATTATCCGTAAGGGTTCCACCGGAACAATTCTCGGCAATAAAAGCATCCACGGAATGGCCGTTAATCTCCAGCAAGGTATACTCCGAAACTTTACTGCCCGCTTTCTTATTCCCGCTCCATTCCATCTGGATAATCGCGCAAATTTTGTATACCATATACACGTCGTAGTAATGGTCGGAGGAATCATCAAACCATCGAAGAAGGTTAGGTTTTGAGCAATCCGTGAGCTTCTGCGCTTCAAAATATTGGCGCTTCTGCCCGGTAGCGGCATTTTTCCCGACTTGCGTTTGGTAATCGAATTCCATATCCGGGGAGGAATAAGTCATGAATTCCCCGTCGAAATGAATATGCTCCGCACTCCATACCCTAGAGGCAACATATCCTCCGGATTCATGCGGACGAACAATGAATACTTCCCAAGCACCGGAGTTGATTTTCTCGAACATCGCCTTATTAAAAGTAAGTGCTCCGCAACTTAATGTTCCCTTCGGTTTTACCGGAAGGATCACACGGCTCTCTTGCCCCACTTTCATTAAAAGTCGTTCCTGCCCATATACACCTTGGTACTGGATAAAATCAACCCCTGAATCAGATTCCGTATGTACATAGGAAAATCGATTCATGCATTCATTGTCGTAATCTAAATAAAAACTAGCGGCGTTCATGGGAAGGTAAAAAATAACGCCTAACAAAATAATCAGTACAGCTTCGTTTCTCATCACTCGGACATTTTAGTAGTGAAAACTAATCCAAGTGCTTGTTCATTTGTTTCTTACTCTTTTGTTACCAAAAAGAAAGCCAAACACCAAGCAACTTAAAGGCCTTAGTGACAGGAAAACAACTAAAAACAAAACAAAATTTTTATTATCAACATTTATTTAATTCAAAATAAAAAAGGGAGCCAATGGCTCCCTTTTTTATCCACAACAACATACGTATTAATAAAAACAAGAATTTACCGAATGCGTTTTTTGTGGAACTTGACGTATGGTGACAAAAATTATTTTTAAAATATTTGGCGAACAATACACTTCCGCAAAATTAAATCACCTTAATCTTAATTTTTGACCAATTTCAATTTTTGAAACATCCGAAATGCCGTTTAATCCAGCCAAGGCCTCCAAGGATACCCCGTACTTTCTGGAAAGACTGTATAAGGTTTCTCCTTTTTGAATGATATGAAATGCGGGGCTTCCTTTTTCAACGGTATCCGCGGCATCAAAAACCAACATCATCCCCTCTTTTAATTGAGGTTCACTGGCTTGGGAATAACTTTCCATTTCCTCCTTCGCCAATTTGGTCCCCGGACGATACTCCATGGCAGGAACATGCGCGAAATCCGAAACCTTCTCCGTGGAATACGAAGACACTTCGGGAACATGAGGTACGCTCTTCTCGATATAAACCGTTGGCTCTTGTGGTACACTAACGGTTTCATCCTTGAAACTCGGAGAAGTCAGGACACGGGACGAAGTCGTATTTGAAGAAGCATAATTAGAATAAGAAGCTGTATTCTTCAGCATCGCATCCGTAATGGTATGACCGTTACCGGCACAGGATTCGGCGATAAAAGCGTCAAGCACATGCCCGTTTACCTTCATCAATGTATAATCCGCCAACATTTTTGAATCCGTAAAATTACCTCTCCAATCGCAATAAATAATCGCACCGATTCTATCCACCATCTGAAGATCACAGAAATTTTCAGCATTATTATCCACGAACCATCTGAGGACATTTCCCTTAGAACAATCTACTTCTTTCCCTACTTCAAAATACTGCTCCTTGTTACCCTTAATGGTGTTGACTCCGGTCTTCGTTTGGTAATCAAATTCAATTCTCTTGGACGAATAAGTCATGAATTCTCCGTCAAAGTTCACGTATTCCGCCTCCCTCACACGGGAAGCAATGTATCCGCCCGATTCATGGGGACGAACCACGAAAACTTCTAACTCGTCTTTATTGATAGATTGAAAAAATTCCTCATTGAAATTAATGGCTCCACAAGAAAGTGTGCCTTGTGGCTTTGAAGGCATTATCCTTGTATCCTCCAAACCAATACTCAGTAACACCTTCTCATTATTGTTGGAATATGCTTGGTATTTTACGAAATACTGGTCCGGCTTAAGCTCGGAATGTATGTATTCAAAACGGTTCATACAGCGGTTGCTGTAGTCCAAGTAAATGGATTTACCGAATAGGGATTGGCTCAATCCCAAACCGAAAATGGTCAAAAATGATAGTAAAAGTACGTTTCTCATCGTATGCTCACTTTTTGTCTAAGTAATCCCGGGAAACATCACCCTTTGCCCCGGTGACCATAGTACATCCAAAAACGAACCAAAAAACACGTGTCCTTCTAAAAAGTGACACCGGTTTTTACAACCATATAATTTCATTTAATATAAAAGTTCACGGATAACAAGAGAAGTTATATGTAAATCAAGGCAAGTACGCATAATGCTGCGACAAGATATGTACGCACCATTTTTTTTCATTTACATCAAAAAAAATTTGTCTTCGTAATTTTACGGTCATTGTCAATAGCTGATTACAACAACAATATTTTCACAACCCGGTATTTATGAGATATTCCATCCATATTATTTTTCTCATTTCCTTCTTACTACCCTTATCTCTAGGTTCTCAAAATCCCCTAGAACTTTATCAATTTAAATTGGAGAACGGATTAACCGTTTTTCTCAATGAAGACCCTAACGCTAACCGGGTTTTCGGGGCGGTAGCCGTAAACGCAGGTTCCAAGAACGACTATTCCGATGCCACAGGAATGGCGCATTACTTAGAACACCTTTTATTTAAGGGAACCCAAGAAATGGGTACTTGGAATTACGAGGCGGAAAAACCACACTTGGACACCATAAACTTATTATATGCCAAACTCGGGAAAACGAGTTCAGAGGAAGAACGATATGCCATCCAACTAGAAATTAACCACCATTCCGTCGAGGCATCCAAGTACGGCTTACCCAATGATTTTGACAATCTTTTGAAGAGTATAGGTTCCTCCGGGGTAAATGCGTTCACTTCCCCGGACATGACTTTTTACCATAACTCCTTCCCTCCGGATCAAGTACTCAAATGGTTGGATATCTATGCCCATCGTTTTCAAAATCCCGTTTTCCGCTCTTTCCAATCTGAATTGGAAGTAGTATACGAAGAGAAAAACCGTGCGATGGACGGTTTTGAATACCGGATTTTCGAGGACTACATGAGCCACGTTTTCGCACCGCACCCATACGGGACACAAACCACCTTAGGTAAAACGGAACACCTCAAGAATCCCGACCTCATTAAAATGTATCAATATTTCAACACCTACTACGTGCCCAATAATATGGCACTCATCCTTACGGGCAATTTCAAAAAAGAGGATGTCATTCCTGCCATAAAAGAAAAATTCGGAGCTTGGAAACCCGGGCAAGTACCTGAATTCCCGAATTACACATTAAAGGAATTCCAAGGAAAAGAAACCGCTAAAGCCAGGTATACTCCGGTAAAGGCAGCCGTTTATGGTTTTAAAACCGGCACTTGGGAAAACCCCGACAATCCCGCTCTTGAGGTAATATCCCACATGCTTTCAAACGGGGAAGGTACCGGCATCCTTGATCGTCTTAAAAGGGAGGGCAACATCTTCTTGGCGGAAGCCGATTACGTCACCATGAACGACGACGGCGCCACCCTACTCGTGGTTATCCCTAAACCTTTCATCCAATCATTCGGGAAAGCGGAAAAAATCGTCTTATCGGAAATCGGGAAAATCGAATCCGGGGATTTTGACGAGGATTTACTCTCCGCCGCCAAGCAATCCATTAATAAATCATTCCTCAAGGACTTGGAGGATGTTACGGCAAGGGGAATTTCCATCGGGGAAGCCTTCAACAAGGGACAAAGTTGGGAGGAATACCTTTCCTACCCGGAAAAAATAGCCGGCCTCAGCAAAGAGGACATCATGAAAGCAGCGGCAAAATATTATGGGGACGATTACTTCGTACTTTACTCCAAAATGGGTTTCCCCAAGAAAGGAAAACTTGAAAAGCCGCCCTTCAAACCCGTAAAACCGGACCCAAGCAAACAGTCGGAATACGCTAAGACTTTCAAACAAATGGAAACCAAGGAGGTGCTCCCCCGCTTCTTGGATTTCAAGGAGGATGCCACCTTTATTGACCTTCGAAAAAACAATAGGCTTTATGTAAGCCCAAACCCGCTAAACGATATTTTTTCCGTAAACATTCGTTTCCAATACGGGGACGACAACAATAGGGAATTAAACCTAGCCGCACAATTAGCCAATGAATCAGGCACGGAAGAGAAAACAGCCTTGGAATTAAAACAAGCTTTTGCCGTGCTAGGAACCGGTTTCTACCTTAGTCCGGGGAGAAATTACCTTGAAATCCGCTTGGAGGGAACCGAGAAAAACCTAGGAGCATCCCTAGAGCTTTTGAACCATTTCATGAGAAAGGTCAAACTTGACGAAGAGGCGGTAAAGCTGATTAAAAAGGATTTGAGGGCTTCAAAAAGGGTGGATAAAAGAAGCCCATCTACCCTAGGAAGAGCCATGCGTTATTATGCGCTGTATCGTAAAAGTTCCCCTTTCCTCAATCGATATACCCTTAAACAATTGGGGTCAATCAACAAGGAGGAACTAAACACAAAATTGAAGGAGATATTTAATTATGCGGCTACCGTACATTATGTCGGAAAGAGAACACCCGAGGATTTCAAAACCCTTCTTCTCGAAAAAGTGGAGTTAGGACAAACCGGCAAACGGGAACCACTGACGCATAGAAAAACGGTAAAATACGGGGAGCCCATCATTTATCTTATCCATGATAAGAAGGCGGTGCAAAGCCAAATTTATTTCTATACCCAAGGAGAGGAGTTTAAAATAGACGACTACGCCGGATACCAAGCCTTCAACTCCTACTTCGGGGATGGTTTTTCGGGCTTGGTTCTTCAAGAAATCAGGGAGTACCGCTCCTTGGCGTATTCCGCTTGGGGAAGGTATTTCCATCCTATTAAACAAGGAGAAAAAGGATTCTTGAATTCATTCGT
>JAHDDF010000278.1 GCA_020629475.1 Saprospiraceae bacterium | reverse complement strand
TACTTCTTACTCAAAGACTCAAAAAACCGCTCCAATTCTTCAACGCTGAAGAACAACACCTCCCTAGGTTTGGAGCCCATACTAGGACCCACGATTCCCATCGCCTCTAATTGATCCATAATACGTCCGGCGCGGTTATATCCTAGCTTCATGGAACGCTGTAGCATGGACGTAGAGCCCGATTGCTTGGAAACCACCAAGCGAGCGGCATCGTGGAAATTCTCGTCCAATTCGGAAAGTTTAAGACCGGATGCGCCGTGTTCCTCATCATCCCCGTGGAATTCAGGCAAGAAATAAGGCTCCGGATATCCTTGCTGCTCCGCGATGTAGTCGATCACCTTTTCTACTTCCGGCGTATCCACGAAAGCACATTGTAGGCGTACCAAATCGGAACCAACGGATAGTAGCATATCTCCCATACCGATCAGCTGATCCGCGCCACCCGTATCCAAGATGGTACGGGAATCGATTTTAGACGTAACCTTAAAGGCTAGACGCGCGGGGAAGTTCGCCTTGATAACACCCGTAATAATATTCACGGACGGACGCTGCGTGGCGATAATCAGGTGGATACCGATGGCACGCGCCAACTGCGCCAAACGCCCGATAGGTAATTCAACCTCTTTACCCGCCGTCATGATCAAGTCGGCAAACTCATCAATAACGAGTACGATATACGGTAAGAAACGGTGTCCCTTCTGTGGGTTCAAACGGCGATCCACGAATTTCGCATTGTATTCCCTCAAGTTACGTGCATGCGCCTTCTTGAGTAAATCATAACGCTGATCCATTTCTATACACAAGGAATTCAGAACGCTTACTACCTTGTTTGTTTCCGTAGTAATAGGCTCGTCCTCTCCCGGTAAATAGGAAAGGAAATGGTTCTCGATTTTAGAATACGGGAACAATTCCACCTTCTTGGGATCAATCAGTACCAACTTAACCTGGCTCGGGTGTTTCTTGTACAACAAGGACATCAAGATGGTATTAATACCTACCGATTTACCTTGACCCGTGGCACCCGCAATCAACAAGTGGGGCATCTTCGCCAAATCCGCCACGAAAACCTCATTGGAAATGGTTTTACCTAGAGCGATGGGCAAATCCATTTTAGCGTGTTTCCATTTCTCGGAACGTAACACCTCCTTCAAGGAAACGATTTGCTTACGCTTGTTCGGTACTTCGATACCGATGGTACCCTTACCCGGAATCGGTGCGATAATACGGATACCCAATGCCGCCAAGGACAAGGCGATATCATCTTCCAAATTCTTAATCTTGGATATACGCACACCCGGAGCCGGTACGATTTCATAAAGCGTTACCGTAGGACCGATGGTCGCCTTAATTTTCGTAATCTCAATCTTATAATTAAGAAGGGTCTCAATAATTTGATCCTTATTACGCTCTAATTCCGCACGGTCGATTTCTACCTTTTGCTCACTATAATCCTCCAATAAGGCAAGAACCGGATGCTCGTACAAGGACAATTCCAAGGTCGGATCATAAGGTTCGGAATGACGCTTGTTCTCCTCTTGCACGGAAATGGGCCCTGAAGGAATCGGGTTGGAATTGGCATTATTAATATCGGATAACACGGGAGTTTCTATTTCCAACTCACCTTCCCCTTTTTTCAAAGCCTCCTTCCTTAACCTTTCTTTCTTTTCCTCTAACTCAAACTCCAGCTGTTCCCCTTGTTCCACGGGAGTTACCTCCAATTGTTCCACGGGTATTTTATTGCCTTTGTCAAATTCCTCCTTGAAGGTAGGTTTTAGGGTCTCTACCTCTTTCTCGTCAAGAGCAGGTTTATCCACTACAGGCTTATCCGGCGTACGACGCCACTTCCTACCGTATATAATGTCCTTGAACCAAGTATTAAACTCGTACTTAAATTTATCCCAAGTCAATTCACTCCAATTGGGGTTAAAGGACCAGATAAACAAACCAATCAAGAGCAAAATGAATAGAACAATGGTTCCTATCCGCCCTACGAAATTGATGAGCCAATTACTCACCCCTTCCCCTACGGCTCCACCCCAAGGGAAAGTAGCTCCATGACCGGCAACGAATTCGAAGATCACGGAAAGGATCATCGTTAAAATGATCATGTTCCGGATAAAACGCCACACCTTCATAAAAGGCGTTCGTTTCAAGGCGGCAAATCCACCTACGACCAAAACAACAACGAACAAATAGGATGGTAAACCGAACAACCAATAGAAAAAGAAATGGGAAACCAATGCACCTAGACGCCCCAGCCAATTCTCTACCCTAACGTTCCCGTCAAGCAGGAAGCTGAAAGAGGAATCGGACAAGTGGTGCCAATCGTGTTTCCACGTAAATATGTATGAAGTAAAAGCGATGAAAAGATAAACGGCTAGAAACAAGAGAATCACCCCAAGTAACTTAGGGATGCGCTCGTCGTTCACGCCCATTTTAAAGGATAACTGCCGCTTCTTCTTTGTCCTCCGTTTTGCCATAAGGGATTCGGGTCCTAATGTTTTATGTTCTGTGACTAATGACCAATAGAATAGTCAAGTCAGGAAACGCTAAATAACCAAGGCAAGGTTCCCGTAAAGTGTGGGGTGGGTGGTTTTCTCAAATCCTTGCCCGAGACAAGCAAAAATATATATTCTTTTCATCAATGGAAAGGAATCCCCGGAAACCAAGGGCAGGCGGTAAGTATTACTGGCAAAAAAGCCTATATTTTGAACTAAATCGATGACATGCAACAATTCAAGTATATACTTTTAGGCTGTATTCTCTTCGTTTCCACTGCCCATTTTTCCTGCACCAACAAAACCAAAACGAATCCATCCATGCCGGAGGTCATCGTAAAAAATTACTTGATGAACCAAAATCACGAAAATCCAAGAATGAGATTCAAGCTCATCGATTCAAGAATCAGGACAAGGGACCATATCTGGAAAAGTATTAAAGAACAATTGGAAGGATTCAAAACGGAAGATTACAGAAGGCTCTATCCCTTAATTTATGAACAAGGAATGGCGCAACTTCAAGCATCGGTTGACAAGGGCACCCTCAGTTATGAATCCATCACGAAATGGTATCTCTATCGGATTTTGGTGTATGAATCCGATCCCAATCTAAAACTTAATGCCATCATTGCCATTAACCCGAATGCAGTGGAAATCGCGAAGCAAAAAGATAGGGAAAGGAAAGGTGATGAAACAGGGATTTACGGTCTTCCCATTTTAGCAAAAGATAATATCAACACCAAGGACATGCCCACTACGGCGGGTGCTCAAATATTGATGAATCATCAACCCAAGGAAGATGCTTTCATCATTCAAAAAATCAAGGAAAAAGGAGGTATAATCCTAGGAAAAACCAACTTATCGGAATGGGCGTATTACCTCTGCGAAGGCTGCCCGTTGGGTTATAGTGCCGTAGGCGGTCAAGGATTAAATCCTTACGGACGAGGTGAATTCGAAACAGGCGGTTCCAGTTCAGGAAGCGGGAACGCCATAGCCATGAATTATGCGGTAGCCGCTATCGGGACGGAAACAAGTGGCTCCATCCTCTCCCCTTCCTCCCAAAACTCATTGGTGGGTATGAAACCAACCATCGGAAGATTATCCAGAACGGGAATAATCCCCATTTCAAGCACCTTGGATACGCCGGGACCAATGGCTAGGACTTGGCAAGATTTGGTTTATCTCCTTGGAGCCATGGAAGGACATGACACCAAGGATTTCTCCATGAAGAAAAAAAGAAGCCCTGCCGGAATATTGAACTCCACCAAGGAAATCCGATTGGGCGTCATGCGCTTAGGTGTGGATTCAAGCTTGCTTCAAGAACCGCTTCTAGCCGATGCCGTGAGTAGAATCAGGGACGCCGGTGTCGAAATTATTGAATACAAGGCACCGGAAATGTCCTTCGATGGCTTCTTGACCTTCTTGAATGCCGATTTGAAAAAAGACCTCCCCGCTTACTTGGAGGAATATGCATCGGAAGACATTACGGCAAGAACGGTAAAGGACATCGTGGAACATAATTTGCGGGATACTACAAGCAGAATCCCTTACGGGCAATCCCTTTTCGAAGGGATCGTAGCGGAGGATATTTCCGAGGAGGATTTCGAAAAACTCAAGGATCGATTCAAAACGGAGGCACGTTCATTTTTTGATATCCCGATGGAACAGCATTCATTAACGGCGGTACTCTCCATCAATAATTGGAATGCCGGGCATGCCGCGATGGCGCAATATCCCGCCATAACGATGCCCATGGGATACAAGGAAACCGGAGAACCGATCAATTTAACCATCATTTCCTCTTCTTACGAGGAAATGCTACTTTGGAAATTAGCGGAACAAATCATTCCTTTACTTCCGGAAAGGGTTCCACCTGAGGAATAAAGGAAAAATACACCTAGAAATGCAAGGCTACGATATCAACCGTCTTTACACCTATTACAATACTTGGAACGCGGCGGACTTGGAAAAGGAAATCCACCAAACCAAAGCGGAAATCTTCCGTAGGATAGACCGCAACCAAAAGAAAGAAGAATTGGTCAACAACTACGTTGCCATGATGATGGTGCGAAAGGATCGCCCTACCGGATTCTCAGGCACGGCGGAGGAACGCATCATGTACCCGGGGCTTTTTTCCGAAGAGGAAATCAAGGAGGATTTAAGGAAGGCATACGCGGAAAGAGGGGTAAACCCCGGGCAGTATTCCACAAATCGTACGTATTCCCCTCCCCCGCCTCAAGCACCGGTACAAGGACAAAAAAGCTATACGCCTTACACCGGCGGTGGTTCCGGTACCAGTTGGAAGGCTATCCTTGGGGTCATCATCTTGATTTTCTTCATTATTCGCATCATTGCCCTCTTTGCTAGGATGGCGCAATAAGGTCTTACCAATAATTTAATAAAAAGTTATTCCGCCTCACTTCCTTTCACCTTTTAGGAAATAGCCCGTAATTGAGGAAAAATCCGAATTGGGAAGAGTCCTTATCATATCCATATTTGCCATTGCTTGTTTTGCCGGTGAGGCAAACGCGCAAAAGGAGAACGTCTGGAAGACCTTAGCAAAGGTAGATTTCAAGGACTCCGAGGATTTAGGAGGATTCGCTTTACCGGTTCCTGTCTACTCCGATGAGGTCATGGCATTAAACGGTAAGGAAATCGAGGTACGAGGTTACCTATTGCCCGAACAGGGCTATAAAACCCACCGCGAATTCGTGCTTTCCTCCCTTCCTTATAATCTTTGCTACTTTTGTGGCAAAGCAGGTCCCGAAACGGTCATGGAAGTCTCCTGTGAGGATCCTGTGCGATACTCCCAAGAACCCATTACCCTCAAAGGCACCTTAATGGTTAACACCTTTGACCCTTCAAAACTGATGTATATCCTTAAGAACGCCCGATTAGTAAAAGAATAAACTGCTGTAATGAAGTATAAAATATTAACCTTGACGCTTTGCTTTGCTTTTCTCGCAGCCGGATTATCCGCGCAAGGGGAAGCAAAGAACACCTGGAAAACCCTAGGAAAAATTACCTTCAAGAAGCAATATGACGAGTTCATGGGCTTCAAGGTTGATGTCCCTGTTTTTTCCCCGGAGGTTATGGCATTAGACGGTAAGGAAATTGAAATTCGCGGATACATCATTCCCGTGGAGGGATACAAAAGCCACAAGAGTTTCGTATTCTCCGCTTACCCTTATAACCTTTGTTATTTCTGCGGTGGTGCCGGCCCCGAAACGGTAATGGAGGTAACGGCAGTGGAAGGTATCAAGTACACCTCGGAACCTATTACCATTAAGGGTATACTACAACTG
>JAHDDF010000277.1 GCA_020629475.1 Saprospiraceae bacterium | reverse complement strand
TCCGATTCGGGACCATTTCCATACGGGAAAAGGCAAGGAAGGCGAACGGATTAAATCAAACCTACCTCAACGAACTAATATGGAGGGATTTTTATGCTATGATTCTCTCCCATTTTCCACACGTGGAACAAAACCCGTTTAGGGAGAAATATGACTTCATCGAATGGCGTGATGCCCCTGAGGATTTCGAGAAGTGGTGTCAAGGAAAAACGGGTTACCCCATCGTGGATGCAGGGATGCGCGAATTAAACGCCACAGGGTTCATGCATAATCGGGTTAGAATGATTACCGCGTCATTTTTAACCAAACACCTGCTCTTGGATTGGCGCTTGGGCGAGGCATATTTTGCCAAGAAACTTCTTGATTTCGATAAGGCGAGTAATTCAGGAGGTTGGCAATGGGCGGCAGGCTGCGGAACCGATGCGGCACCGTATTTCCGGGTATTCAACCCCTATTCCCAACAAAAGAAATTTGATAAGGATTTCAAGTATATCCGAAAGTGGGTTCCTGAATTCGGGACACCGGTTTATCCGGCACCTATGGTGGACCATAAATTAGCCAGGGAACGATGTTTGGCTACTTTCAAAGCAGGTTTAGAAAAGGCAAAGGTTTAATTAATCCGCCTGATGCTCTTTTTCGTCAATCTTAATTTTTAAATCCAGGATATTACCCATTTGGTAACAAGTACGGCAGCGGGGTTCATATGAGTCCTTCTCTCCTAGAAGCACACGGCTTTCTTCGGCAGCTTTTCTATAAGAATGCGTAGCTAGGTTTCCGCAATGCGGGCAAATGGCGTGCACCTTGGTAATGTATTCCGCTACGGCAAGTAAATTCGGCATAGGACCGAAGGGAATCCCTCTATAATCCATATCCAAACCCGCAATTATGACTCGCTTTCCACGTAAGGCAAGGGTTTGGGCTACTTCCACCAAGTCTTCACTAAAAAACTGCGCCTCATCAATCCCGACCACATTATAGCTCAAGGAGAGTTTTAAAATCTCTTGGCATTCAGCAACGGGCTGGGACATGATGTAATTGGAATCATGGGATACCACTTTCTCATCGTCATAACGGGTATCCACGCTAGGTTTAAAAATACCCACCTTCATGTTCGCGAACTTAGCGCGTTTCAAGCGACGAATGAGTTCCTCCGTCTTGCCGGAGAACATGGATCCGCAAATAACCTCTATCCAGCCGCTACGCTGACCTTTGAAACTTGGCTCCAAGAACATGGATTGGTACAATTTTTTCTGCCTACTAGGACGTTATGAACAAAGCATTTGAACCTAAAACGGCGGTTTCCCCCCTGTTTGGGATTAAATTTTTTATTAATACTATGTAAAAACTTGTTCGGGATTGCTAAAGTAAGTAATTCGAGAACGATTTTTACGAGGATGCTTTAATTTTGAAGCCATTAAAAATTAGTGATACGCAAACCAATCACCGGCATGAATTTCCACAAGGCAAAAATACTACTTGACAAAATAAATCGATTGTACGAAGGCATGGCAATCGACAAGGATAATATTAACCCCATTGAAAGGGATTTGATGTTGAATTACCTGAGAGACCTCTACGAGTCTTTTTACATGGAAAAGTCCGCTCCCGCACCTACTGCCCCCAAGCAAAAAAAAACGCCTCCTAAACCGGAACCCGTCAAGGTAGTAGCGCCTCCCCCACCGCCGCCGCCAAAACCGGAACCCGTTCCCCTAGCGCCTAAAGTAAATCTCAAGGAGGAAGTAGAGGATTTGAACCGTGAAATCAAGGAAATCATGGTGGAAACGCCTGCCCCAAAACCGGAACCCGTTAAAAAAGCGGCACCAAAACCTGCACCGGAACCGGAGCAAGAACCTGACAAAAAGCCCAAGAAGTTCAAATTCGAGGAACCGGTAATGAAGGTTAAATCCAAGAAGAGCAACCAAGATATAGACGACGAAAGCGAGGCACTCTTCGAACAAAAAACAGCAACGGAACTCTCCGAAAAACTAAGTCTCTCCAAAATCACCGATCTGAAGAAAGCTTTCGGGTTAAACGACAGGATGATGTATACCAACCAACTATTCGGTGGTGACAATCAACTCTTCAATGAAACCTTGGAAGTCCTGAACTCATTTAACTCCTTGCAACAAGCAAAACTCTACTTGATAGAAAACGTTGCGAGAAAAAATGGTTGGACAGGCAAGGCAAAACAGAAACAAGCCAAGGAGTTTATCCGTACCATTCAAAGAAAGTACGTTTAACAATCTACAATTAGCATGTCGGGTAGAATCCTATTATTCCTATTAATTATTGCTTCCGTTGCCGTAAGGCAAAAAGGGTGCGGCAAAAAGAAGAACGCGGATATTGAACGTCCGCAACTCGTTTCGGAAACCATCGAGAAATATTTGATGGATATGCCGCAGGATAGAAAATCCAATTCTACCCTCCTCATTAGTAAGCGATACATGAACGAGGTGAATATCATGTCCCCGGACATGGATAAACCTTATGAATTAGTACAAACCGACTCATTTGCCGCAAATGGAACGCTCATTTACACCATCTTCGAAAATGGATCATCTATTGATAGCGTAACATGGAAATATGATCCTCTTACTACCCAACTCACGGGCTTCCAATCCTTCAATGAAGGCATGCCCGTTGATGAATTAAAATTGGGTTATGCCGTCGACGGGAAGCTCCGCCGCTACATCATGACCCAAGGCGAAAAGAAAACCGCTTGGAATTACATTTACGACAAAGTAGGTAGGATTTCACAACGCTATCCCTCCGATGATTCCCCCACACCGGATTACAAACGCGAGCATTACAAATACGACCCCTTCTTCCGGTTAACGGAAGCTACCGTATTCTTGGAAACCGTAGCCTTATCCAAACGTGCTTTTAAATACGATGGCTTCGGTAGGCTTTCGGGTATTGATTTCTTTCAAAACGGGGAACTTATGGAAGCCCGAACCTTTGCCTACAACGAGGAAAACCTTCTTCTCATCAGAAGGGATAAAATCACGGACTTCGAGGGAAATTCCAAGCAACGCACCTACGAATTCAAGTATGAATATTACGAGAACCTCCTAGAGGAGGATAAGGTAGAATAGTACTTCGGTCATCTTGAATCTTGACAAAAGCCTACATCTTATTCATATCCGAATAATAGATAAGGTGCCAACCGTCATGTAGCTTCGCGAATCTCCTAGCGATACAAAAATTATCATGCGTACACACCCACTCGTTTACGATGCCGATACCGGTGGGCTCCAAAGTTCTCGTAAATTGGGTTACCGTATCCCAATCCATGGTCTTTAAATATTGCCAATCCTCTTTTTGCCATTTATAGCCATTAGCGATGGTCATACTATCCGCAAAACCCGGCAAGCCTTCCAAGGGAAAAGAAACCCTTGAGAGTTGGAAAGTCGTATCAGCATGGAAACGCTCATAAAACGCATCGAAATCGGATTCCTCGTAATTCGTATAATCCTTGGGCGCATCCCCCTTGGAACCGCAGGAAACGAAGAAGAAAAATAAAACCGCAAAAGCGGTAATCCCTTTTAGTAGTTTTATATCAAATTTCGATTGCATAAACCAACATGTAATTTTCTATTAAACGATAACGGATATCGAATTCCATATTCGTATCCGCTTTGCGTACATAACCCTTACAACGCCCGAAAGTAACGTCATATTCGAAAGGCTCCACTAAAATATGCTCCCGGAACTCCAACTTCTTCTTCCCGTACGCCTTATACATCGCCTCTTTGGCACCCCAAAAAACGTGGAGGTGTTCCAAGTATTTTTCTTGGGCGAGACAAGCAAATTCTTCCTCTCGCATAAACTTCCCTTCAATGCGCCTCAATTTTTCCACCAAGCGTTGGACATCCACCCCGCAAGCATTCGGTGCCGCAACGACCGCAGCAAAACGACCGGAATGACTCAAGGAAATATCAAAGGGAGAATTCTCTAAAAACGGTTTCCCGTATTCATCCTTCACGCAAAGCCCACGCTCCTTCCTGCCTGACATACGGTGCAGCAACAAACGACCCGCCATCCATTCCTTTCTTCTTTTGGCAATCACTTCCTCCAACATCTTCGCCTCGGAATAGGTCAAAACCAATTCGGAAACAAAAAAGTCGTCCCCCTCGGTAATGTCCCACATCCCGATTTCACCTTTCGGTTCTATATTTTCATGTAAGAAGAGAGGCATTATTGAATGAAGAATGAGGAATTAAGAATGAACAATTGATCCGCTGAAATCATTAGGCAATGATACGATTTTGAATGATAAAATATTTCCGGAACCCTTATTTTGCGAACTCATCTAAACCATTCTTCATTATTCATTCTTTAATTATTAATCAGCGAAGCATCCTTACCGGCCATAACGGCGCGATTTACAAGCTTATCAAAGGCACTACGCCCGGTACTTTCTTTTCCGCGGGAGGGGATGGCTGGCTCGTGGAATGGAACGTGGATGAACCGGACTTGGGGAAGCTTTTCGCCAAGACGGATTCCAAGATTTTCTCCTTGGAATATTTCCCCGATATGGGATACTTCGCGGCAGGAAATATGGAAGGCGGTATCCATTGGATCAACGCGCAGACCAAACAGGACGAGGTAAACATCCTCCATCACCAACACGGCACCTTTGGTTTCATGGATACCCCAACGGGCATTTTTTCCTTGGGTGGTGCAGGTAAAATTACGCTTTGGGACAAGGAAAAACTCAAACCACTTGAATCCCTTCATCTTTCAAATACCAGCTTGCGCTGTATCGCGGAAAAACCACATTACAAGGATAAAGGTGCAGGTAAAACCTATGCAGTAGGTTCCAGCGACCGTAATATCTATTTCCTGAATGAATACTTGGAAGTAGTGGACACTTGGGAAGAAGCACACAATCATTCCGTATTTTCTCTTGGGTTTGATCCGAATCAGGAATTATTAATGAGCGGGGGACGGGACGCAAGGTTAATAGCCCGGAATTTTGAAGGTAAAATCATTTCCGATCAAAATGCGCATTGGTATTCCATTTATGCCATTGCTTTCCGTCCGGACGGGCGTATCTTTGCCACCGCTAGCCGCGACAAGACCATACGTGTTTGGAGTGCCGAGGATTTTTCCTTGCTTAAGGAATTAAACATGATGAAAAACCAAGGGCACCGCAATTCCGTAAATACCCTGCTCTGGCTGGATAATCAAACGCTCATATCAGCGGGCGACGACCGTACCATCATCATTTGGGACGTTAAACTCGAAACGGAATCATGATCCTATCCGACAAGAAAATCCTGGAATCCATTGCATCCAAGCAAATCGTAATCGAACCTTTTGACCGCTCCTGCTTGGGCACCAATTCATACGATGTCCACCTTTCCAAGTTCCTCGCCGTTTATGAGAACGAGGTATTGGATGCCAAGGCGCATAACACCATCAGGGAAGTTATAATACCGGAAGAGGGATTCGTTCTACAACCCGGGCAATTGTACCTCGGTTCTACCCAAGAATACACGGAGACCCATAATTCCGTCCCTTTCTTGGAAGGAAAATCAAGCGTTGGGCGTTTGGGCATAGACATTCATGCTACCGCAGGAAAAGGTGATGTTGGTTTCTGCAACCACTGGACCCTGGAAATATCTTGTGTACACCCTGTTCGTGTTTACGAAGGAATGCCGGTAGGTCAATTGATTTATTTTGCCGTAGAGGGTGAGATCGAGAATTATTACAATAAAAAGAAAAACGCCAAATACATCCAACGGACACCTAAGCCGATGGAGAGTATGATGTGGAAGAATAAGTTTTAAGCGGTAAAAGACTTCGAAGGTTTCCGGCGGTA
>JAHDDF010000276.1 GCA_020629475.1 Saprospiraceae bacterium | reverse complement strand
GCTAGCGGAGTAAAATAAAGCAGCGCTATCAAGCCCGGTTTTTCAACGAAGAGTAAGCGAAAAAGTGGGCTTCGTAGACCAATTACTAAATTTTAAACAAGCTCTTACTTCCCCTGCACCGAAATCCGTTTAAATAAACAAGAATGTTCTACCAAGAACCAAAGGGCGAGGATTATCTAAGCCTAGCGAAAAACATCCAAGCAAATCCGCACGAAATTCTATTTTTTGCCTTCGGGGAGGAAACCGAAATTGACCTTTCTGCCTTTATTAAAATCCTAACCGACCGAAAAGTTATCTTTTTCGGGGGAACCTTTCCCGGTATCATTTCGGGAACCCAAAGCCATACCAAAGGCTGTATCGTAAAAAGGATTCAATCCAAGGGTGAACCCTACGTTATCAAGGAGATCAGTAAAAAGGAATACAAAATCCCCGAGATGGAATCCGGGTCATCCATGCTCCTCTTCTTGGATGGTTTGACATCCGGGATTGGGCATTGCCTTTCCGAGGTATACAATACTTTCGGGAACTCCGTAAAATTTATCGGGGGTGGAGCGGGAAGTTTATCCCTAGAACAAAAACCTTGTCTTTTTACGAAGGACGGTGTTTTCCAAGATGCCGCAATCCTTTGTCCCTCCGAAATGGATTTGGGCCTGGGGGTAAAACATGGTTGGAAAAAAATCGCGGGCCCCTTCGTCGCCACCAAAACCGAAGCCAATACGGTAAAGGAATTAAATTGGCAAAATGCCTTTGAGGTTTACAAGTCCTACGTCGATCAAGATTCAGGCAAAAATATCGATAGTGAAAACTTCTTCAGTATTGCCAAGGGATATCCGTTCGGCATCTACAAGGAAGGAACGGAAGAAATTATCCGCGATCCATTACTGGTTAATGATGCGGGAGAACTGGTGTGCGTTGGGGAAGTCCCTGAAAATGCGGTACTCCATATCATGAAAGGGGAAGCCGAAAATTTAATTTCCTCCGCCAGCGATGCGGCAGGATATTCTTTACAAGGAATCCAAGGGAAACCTGACGAAATCTTGATAATTGACTGCATCTCTCGAACCCTTTTCCTCGAGGACGGTTTCCCTAAGGAATTAGAGGCGGCAAGAAAGCCATTGAAGCTAGCTAACGAAGAAATTGAATCAGAGGGTATTTTAAGTCTTGGGGAAATCTCGAGTTACGGAAATAACCTATTGGAATTTTTCAATAAGACAATGGTGGTAGGCACTCTTTGCCGAAAAGCCTAAAAACCTAACAATGTCGGATTCCGGAAAAATAATCAAGGATCTCTCTTTGCTTTATGAGCTATCCCTTGCCGTGGGTTCCTCCTTGGAAACCCAGGAGAATTGCGAAAGTTTCCTCAAAGTTTTAATGGCAAGAAAGAACCTCTCTGCGGCGGTGGTTTGGTTAAAGGACGAGAGCGGGCACTTCATGACTCCTTTCTGCCTGCCTGAATCCTTGAACAAGGATATAAAACCGGGTGATTTTGCCGCTTGCCGGGAAAAGTGCGGAGATAAACCTTTTATGGTTTTTGAAACAACGGACCCAATGGCACAGCGCTACAGTATTACGGGTTCGCAAGGGAACTTAGCCATATTTCCTTTGGGAGACTTCGGGTGTTTAGAACTCTTGAACCCCAAAGCGGGTGGCTGGTCCATAATGGAGTTGAATCAACTGATAAACGTTATTAAAAAATTCGCTGTCTCGATGGCGGGTTGCATCGCCCATGAATCACTCCTTGCCGAAACACAAATGCGGATTAAGGCCCAAAAAGCGGAAAGGCAGTTTCTTGCCGCAATGAGTCACGAAATCAGAAACCCGATGCATGCCGTAATCGGCACCATTGACATCTTAAAGGACACACCGCTTTCCGAGGAACAAACGGAAAGCATCAACTCCTTAAAATATAGTTCCGATCTATTATTGAGTTTGCTGGATAACGTCTTGGATCTCTCCAAGATTGAAGCCAATGAACTGCCTTTAATCGAAAAGGATTTCGACCTCCACTACCTTCTTTATAGTGTTTTCATCAATTTCGAGAACAGGGCTAGGGTAAAGCCTATTAAAATGGTTTACAATTTTAGTGACCCACCCTTGAACTATATTGTAGGGGATTCCACGAGGATTAACCAAATTTTCATGAACCTCCTAGGGAATGCCGTGAAATTCACCAAGGAGGGAAATATTTCCGTTTCCGCACGTGAGGTAGAAAAAACAGCTGAAGGAGCATTGTACGAATTCAGGATAAAAGATACGGGTATAGGAATTGAACCCGAACAATTGGATTCCGTTTTCGATAAGTTCAAACAAGCCGAGTCCGGTATTAAACGTAGCTATGGCGGAACCGGCTTGGGGCTTGCTATCGTAAAGGAACTGGTCAAGAGGATGGACGGGAGCATCAGGGTGGAATCCGAACCCGGAAAAGGCTCTGAATTCATCTTGGAACTTCCCTTGCGTTTCTCGGAAAGACTTATCCGGGCGCGGTTACCCATCAATGATGGTCCCAATACCGAAGAAAGCATACCCAAACTAAAAATCCTAGCGGTAGAGGATGATCCTTTCAACCGAAAATTGCTTTCCATTATCGTAAAAAAATGGGGCTCGGGGCTTACCATGGCGGAAAACGGCGCTATTGGCGTCCAACTTGCGGAACAAGAAGAATACGACCTCATTCTCATGGATATCCATATGCCTATCATGGATGGTTTTGAGGCTACCACCCGTATCCGGGAAACGGAAAAGAACGGGATGACACCCATTATTGCCATGACCGCATCCGCGCTCTTGGAAGAAAAAAATAGGGCTTTTGACTCCGGGATGAACGCTTATGTAACCAAGCCTTTTTCATCGGCAACCTTGAAAAAGGAAATCACTTATGTACTTGGAATTTAAAGCATGCTCCGAGGTTAAAGGGGGGGCAACCATAAACCTCTTACCTTTGTTATCCAACAAAGAGAAAGAATTTCAACATGTTTACAGGCATCATAGAGACCCTTGGTAAGGTCGAAAAAATCGAACGACAGGAAGGGAATTTAATCCTTACGGTTTCTTCCCGCATTACTCCCGAGCTTCAAGTAGACCAAAGCGTTTCCCATAACGGGGTATGCCTTACCGTTACTGATATAGAAGGAAAAAATTACAAGGTTGCCGCCATCAAGGAAACTTTGGAAAAAACCAATCTCAGTGACCTTAAGGAAGGGCAAGCCGTAAACCTGGAAAGAGCCATGGTTTCCGGTGCTCGTTTGGACGGCCATATGGTCCAAGGGCACGTTGATACCACGGGTGTATGTACAAAAGTGGAAGAGGCGGACGGAAGTTGGTATTACTCCTTTGAGTTTGAACCTACCGATGAACATCTAGTGGTAGACAAGGGCTCTATTTGTATCAATGGCGTTAGTCTTACCGTGGTAAATCCTACGGAAAAAGGATTTTCGGTAGCCATCATTCCTTACACCCACGAGCATACCACCTTCAGGCACCTAAAGGCGGGCGACAGGATCAACCTTGAGTTTGATGTTATCGGGAAGTATATCGCAAAATACGTGAAGTTGTATATGCCCGCCGTGAAGTCTTGATCCGGTTGTCAGGTCTTAATCCGGTTGTCAGGTCTTAAGACCTGACAAGGGGGGGATAAATGAATAAACGGGATAAGGTTCATCGCCTTATCCCGTTCCAATTTTTTTACGGTCTTGTGATTTGCCCTTGGGGCATCAAGGAATTAATGCTCTTCTTCATCAAAAAAGAAATCATCATATCGAGGATAATCCGGCCAGATATCCTCAATGCTTTCATAGCGTTCCTCTTCTTCATCCAATTGGTTCAGGTTTTCAATTACCTCTAACGGGGCACCGGAACGCATGGCGTAATCGATCAGTTCATCACGGGTTGCAGGCCAAGGCGCCTCCTCAAGATGCGATGCTAATTCGATGGTCCAATACATAGTAAATCAATATTTTAAAACAAAAGCCCTACAGGGCATAACTATTTTCTTAACGACGCGACCCTTCAAAAGGTTTCTCATAAAAAGCCGCTTTAGATGATTTTCTTAAAAATATTTTTAATCAATTGATAATCAACGTATTAAAAATAAAATTTTAGACACATCCTATCTCTCGATAATTTCTAACAATTCCTTTGCCAAAATATCTTTTCGTTTCAAACACGAAAAAGATGGTCGAGAAATTCGGGGCAAAAGTAATAAAGAAAACGAGTTATTCCAATTTCATGGAAAATTTTTATAAATAACTGATTTACAGAATTTTATGATTAAAAATTTAATCGTCCCATAACTTCGCCCGACTGAATCCTCAATTTGGGCGGGAAATAACCTATTTCCGAGGTATTTTCAGGCCCGGTAGGATCACAGACCGTAAAGGATTTCCCCTTGTATCTAAACGGTTTGCCAACGGGTTTACCCAAATCCACCGCAAAGGATAAATGCTCCGGTAAAGCAATGACTACCGCTTGTAAATCCGTGAGTTCCTTTACCAAATTATAAATGACCGCCACCTTATCCTCGCAATCAATGGTTGGATAAAACAAGGCTTCCTCAGCGGATAGTGGTTTACTGCTCCCGAAGGCTTTTTTATCAGAACCGTACTGCAAGGCAAAGCGGGTAAAGGATACCAGAAACTCCATTGCCTCATATTTATCCATTCCTTTCATTGCCGTAGAAAGCTGTGGCAGAAGCGTCTCTTTGGCTGACTTTGACAAGGGTGCCGTAACGTAGGAGAACTCATCGAATTTGGGGTATTCCCGCATTAGATCAATGAAGGTTTCGTCAAGTACCGCGCTTAACTTGTATTCTTTTCCCTTGAAATCAAAGACCCATGATTTATCAAATGCCCTGGATTCAAGACTTGGTAATTGATTCAAGGAAAACTTGAATTTTTTGCCCGTTTTCCTTGGGGTGTATAGCACGGCACTCAAAGAATTAAACTTGGGACCTGGAGAAACAATAGCGCTTAGATTTATGAACATTCTCCCCCTGTCCTCATACATGGGAGATTCAAAAACGCGTTCGTCAGAGGCTACGTTTACAAAGAGTTTTGAACGATTGAAAGTAACCCTGGCATCATAACCGGACTCCGCTAGGAGGAACCACAATAGGGCATTACGGAAACGTTCGGTTTTCCTTGGGTGGATTTTCTTAACGGAGTCATGCATCAGCTTGAAATACAGCCAATCATTTAAGGCGTACTCTTGCTTTGCCGCTTGCATGGATTGAAGGAAAGACCTGTAGGGTGTTTTCTTAAAAAGCACATAGGACTTTTCGATTTGGCCACCATCCCTAAGGCTCATTTCCGAAATTTTCCCGAAACCGGATTCGTATTGAAAGGAGATGGGTGTACCGTAAAAATCAAGCTGCGCTTTGGTCTGCCCAAATGCAGTAGTTACCCCCCACAAAAGAGGGAGTAGAATCGTCATTATGTTTACCGTTATCTTCATACATAGGGTATAACGTGAAGTCACCCTTCCTATTATACGATAGAAAAGAAAATCAACGGTAAGGAACGTGGAATCAATGGGCTCTGTTAGGTAATCGTGTTGCTAACTCCATTTAATGCATTTAGCTAAAAATCGAGATATTAGATGTACTGACATTTAAACTTAAGGACAAAAGAACTGCGGGTTAACAGCAAAAGGAAATATAACAGGTCGCACCTCCGGCGCTTTATTTTATATTGCAAATTGCCTTCAAATCATTGTATGCCTCTCCGAGGCAAAAATACCCTTAAGATTATTTGTCAATACAGTTAGACGCTAGATGTAATGACAAAGAATCTTAATGATATTCTCTTAATTAGGATTTTGCCTCAGCGAGGCAATCCATTATTCGAATTAGGATAGGAGAATAAATCAAG
>JAHDDF010000275.1 GCA_020629475.1 Saprospiraceae bacterium | reverse complement strand
AGAGGAATTACGGTTTCCCGATCCTTTTTTTGTTGCCTCTTGAAAGATACCACGAAAACTACCGCAAAAAATACCCAAAGCCCTGCAATGATACCCGTAAGTACGCCTTGCGACAATCCCGCGTATACATCGAATACACGGTATAAATACCAAGAGGCAAAGGCGGCCAAAGTAAAGACGTATAGAAAGGATAAGCCACGACTCACGTACAGGTTGTATTCCAATTTTTTAATGGATTTTTTCAAGAACAAGCCGGGTGTTTGGGACAAATCCTGACCCGAAGGTGCTTGGCGCATCCATAAGGCAAGGGAATGGATTCCTAGGGTAAAAACGATTGCCATAATGATGAACGGTAAAACGGGATCATTGGTAATGAAGGGGAATACCACAACCATTACTAAGAAAATGGTCCCACTTATAAGCCAAGTGATACGGCTGTTCTCTTTTGTCAGGTTTTCATTGAACTGCTTCCAGTCTTCAAGAGCGTTTTGCGTGTTCGTGTTTCCGGTTTTCCAGTCGCTAGATAATTGATTCCAATCCATGATTTACAGGTTTTTTTCTTTGATGATGAGGGAAATTTTGGATTTGGTGCGGTTAAGTCGCGCACCTACGTTGCTAGGGGAAATTCCTAGGACATCTGAAATCTCCTTGTAGGAAAAGCCTTCCAAGAACAGACCGATTAATCCTCTTTCGGCGTCGTTGAGATATTGAATGGCACGGATGAGTCTTTCTGCATTGGGATTTCGTTCTTCAGGTGTTGCGGGGATTTCCTTTGCCGCCGCCTTGATGTTGGCTTGCCGTTTTAGACCCGCGTTGAAACGAATGGAAGTATTTACCGCTATCCGGTATGCCCAGGTTTGTAAGTCGGCATTTCCCTTGAACTTGGGTAATCCCTTCCAAATATTGGACAATACCTCTTGAAATAAATCATCCGCCAAGCCCCGTTCATGGACGAGTACGGCACAAAGCCTGCGAATACCATCCGCATGATCCTTATACCAATCCTCGAATGCCATGTATGCTTTTCCTTTCACGAGATTCTTTTACCTGTTAGAGACGGGCAAGGACTAATTTATTACAAAGGCTAGCGATTTTTTTAAAACCAAATAAAAAAGCGCCTGATTGGAATTTCCAACCAGACGCTTGTATCGTGATAAAGAAGCGTTCTTACAACCCTAATAATAGCGTTGTAGGATCCTCCAATAATTTCTTCACTTTCACGAGGAAGGTAACGGAAGTACTTCCGTCGATGATGCGGTGATCGTAGGACAGTGCCAAGTACATCATCGGGCGGATTTTGATTTCACCGTCCACTACCATTGCCCGTTGCTGAATGGTATGCATCCCGAGGATTGCGGATTGCGGCTCATTCAAGATCGGCGTTGACATCATGGAACCGAATACACCACCATTGGTAATGGTAAACGTACCGCCACGCATTTCGTCCAAGGTAAGGCTACCTTCCCTTGCCTTTTTTGCCAAAGCTTTTATTTCCAACTCGATTTCGTGGAAGTCCTTGGATTCCGCGTTTTTCACCGGAGGAACCACCAAGCCGTTCGGCGTGGAGATAGCGATGGAGATATCCGCGTAATCGTGGTAGATGATTTCGTTTTTATCCGCGTCGATGTAAGCATTTACATCCGGCATTTCAAGGAGGGTTTTAGCACAAGCCTTGGTGAACAAGGACATGAAACCCAATTTTACACCGTTCTTCTCAACGAAACGCTCTTGGTATCGCTTGCGCAAGGCAATGATTTCCGTAAGATCTACTTCGTTGAAAGTAGTAAGCATCGCCGTATTGTTCTTGGCGGAAACCAAGCGCTTGGCGATGGTACGACGCATACGGCTCATCTTCTTACGGCTTTCCTCACGGGAAAATGCCGTACGGACAGGTGCCGGAGCCGGAGCTTCCTTTTTGGGTGCGGCTTCCTTTGCCGGAGCCGGAGCGGATTTTTTTGCCTCGATAGCCTTAAGGACATCGTCCTTGGTAATTCTTCCGTCCTTGCCTGTTCCTTTGATATCAGCGGCGGAGAGATTGTTCTCGCTCATGAGTTTTGCCGCTGCCGGTGACGGGTGCCCCGTTGCGTAGGTTTCCCCTTTAGAGGCAGGCGCCGGAGTTTCCTCCTTTGGTGCCGCTTGTTCCTTGGGTGCTTCCTCTTTTTTACCACCACCGGATGGTGCGGCGGAGGTGTCAATGGTTGCTACAAGTGCCCCGATTTCCAAATCGGCTTCCTCGTCGGCGATACGCGTGATTACGCCCGCTACTTCAGCGGGGAATTCAAGGGTGGCCTTATCGGATTCGAACTCGCAGATGGACTGGTCCAACTCCACGAAGGAACCATCATCCACCAACCATTGGGAAAGGGTAACCTCGGAGATGGATTCACCCAATTCGGGAACGCGCAATTCTACTATGCTCATTGTTGATTTTATTTTGGACACATTTAACTTGAAGTTAAACGCTCGACATTAAACATCGGACTTTCATTTGCCAAAGAAGTGCCCCAATGTCTAAGAATCTAAATATCTAAAAAACTGCGGTACAAATGTACATTTTTCTGCATCCAATGTAAATGGTATTTCACGCTTGGATTCCGGCTATTTGTCCTTTGTTATGACCTTGAGGTTTTCCTTCACGAAACGCGCCTTTTCCCGAAGGGTTTTCGGGTTGTCGTCCACGATGGTAATGTGACCCATTTTCCGGAAAGGTTTGGTTATTTCCTTGCCGTAAATATGGATTTTTACACCCGGTAGCGCGATGCAATCCTCAAAGCCTTCATAAAACGCTTTTCCGGTATGTCCCGGTTCACCGAGTAGGTTAAGCATGATGGCGGAAGAGGTCATTTCCGTGCTACCTAAGGGCGCATCCGAAACGGCACGGATAAGTTGCTCGTATTGGGAGGTGACGCAAGCATCTATCGTATGGTGACCGCTATTATGCGGGCGTGGTGCTACCTCGTTTACCATGACTTCGCCGTCGTGGGTAAGGAACATCTCTACCGCCAATAAACCGGAAACCTTAAAGTTTTCGATAACGGTAATGGCGAGTTCCCTTGCCTTTCTCTCTTCTTCTTCGGTAATGGTTGCCGGGGAAATCAAATATTCCACGAGGTTAGCCTCTTCGCTGAAAACCATTTCAACGGTCGGGTAAACCGCCGTTTCACCCGAAGGGTTTCTGGCGACGATTACCCCTAACTCCTTTTTGATATCCACTAGCTCCTCGATCACGGAATCCGCGTCAAGCAGCTTATGTAGGTCCTCCTTGGTTTTAATTACGGCAACACCTTTTCCGTCGTAGCCGCCGGAACGTGCCTTCTGGACAAAAGGGAAGGTGATTTTTCCTTCAGTAATTCTTTTAAGAATGTCGTCCTTGGCACCCGTTAATTCGAAAGGGGATGTAGGAATGTCGTGCTCGGCATAAAACTTTTTCTGTAAGCCTTTGTCCTTAATAATATCAAGGATGGCAGGAGCCGGATGCACCGTTTTTCCTTCCTTTTCCAAGACATGGAGCGCCTCGGTATTGACGGATTCTATTTCTATGGTTATGATATCACATTCTCTGCCGAATGCTAGGACATCATCATAGGACTGAAAGCTTCCTTCAATAAAATAAGGGCATACTTTCCCTGCGGGGAAGTCCTTGGATTTGTCAAGGAATTGAAGGGGTACATCCCAATTTTGGGCGGCAAGCGCGGTCATTTTTCCAAGCTGCCCCCCTCCTAGGATTCCGATTGTTTTTTCCAGCATCATTTTCCACTCGGTTTATCTTATTCAGGACAAATTTGAACCGTGACGCGAAATTGGGAATTTTTTATCTTGTAAACAGTACACAAGGATGAGGAAATGATAAATGTTCAATTTTTAATGAGTTCATCCTATAAGCATTCCATTATGCGACGATACACCCTTCTATTAGCTATTTTTTTATCCTTGGGGAGCCTTTACGGTTGCTCCGGTACCAAGAATTTTAAAACCGAGCCTGTTTTATATGATCGGGATTTTGAGGTACATCATCGTGTCCACCATGAAAAGGGGGATACGATGGCGATTGCCTTAAGCGCCAATAGCGAAGATTTTCGTTTGGAGGTAGTGGCATATTCCGATCCTAACAAGCGGATTGTCCTGAATGAAAAACGGACCAATGTACGTGGTAGGGAAAATGTACCCTTTATACTAAAAATGAAAGTAAGAGGTGATAACTACTTCTTGGACGTAGTCCTCCGTGATAATGATGACGGGCGCGTTTACCGCGATGCCTTTTTTGTGGATAAGACCGATCCTAATACCTTTATCCGTATTGCCAAGGAGGGTAAACCCTTGATCAAATCCTACTTGGGTCTACAAGACGCGATAAGCATTTACCACCCGGATAAATCACAGCTATATATTAGGTATTACCCGAGGACTTATAAACCTGCCGCACCGCCATTTTCTACGAGGGGACAAAAATTCAATCCTAGGAAGGATTTTGCCCAAATGGTGGCGATTCCTTCCGGGGGAGATGTGGTATTAGAGGGTGTGGGTTTATATTTTATCCAAGCGGATACACTTAGGAAAAACGGTGTTTTTATCAATGTTTTCGAAGAGGATTTTCCAAGGATAAAAAGTCCGATACCGATGATTTTGTCTACCCGTTACATTACTACCAAGGCGGAAATAGCGGGAATGCTCGGAGCGGAATCCCAGAAAAACGCCGTGGATGAATTTTGGCTGAATCGTAGCCCGAATAAAAATTTCGCGAAGGAATTGATAAAGACTTATTATACCCGCGTCCAAGTTTCCAACCGGGAGTTTACGACCTATAAAGAAGGGTGGAAAACGGATCGGGGCATGATTTACGTTGTTTTCGGAAAGCCTGATGAGGTATTAAAAGCAAGAGGAAAAGAGGTTTGGATTTATGATCAAACCCGTAACCGTACCTCCATGCGATTTGAATTCCGGAAGGTAGATGGTCAAACCCTTTTGAACCGGAATGCCTACTTGAAAAGAGGCTGGGATATGGAAGTTTACGATTGGCGCAGAGGTGTCATGAATTAGACAACTAAAAGGGACTGAAAGAACAAATCGATCCAAATTTCTTGGGCAATAATCGAAACTTATCGTAAATTTGAATCGTTAAAAATCAGCAAGAGCGTTTCGGCGTCCCGCCGGAGCGTTCTTATTTTTTGCCTCTTCAGCCATTGGCAGACCTTTTTTTCCGAAACCCATACTTGAGGATTTTTACCTTGGAAACGGAAAGTGTCGCTCACTTGGCAGAGAGCTTTTTGTATCTCTAAACCGACGTATTATGTCCGGATATAACTATATGTCACAAGAAGGTTACGACAAATTAGTAGCCGAGTTGGATGACTTAAAAACCAGAGGCCGCTCCGAAGCGGCTCAAGCTATTGCGGAAGCCCGTGAAAAGGGTGACTTGTCCGAGAACGCGGAATATGATGCCGCCAAGGATGCCCAAGGTTTGTTGGAACTTCGCATTAATAAGATGGAATTGAAATTAGCGAAGGCACGTGTCTTGGATCAAAGTGAACTAGATACCTCAAGTGTAGTCGTTTTTACCACCGTAACCATCAAAAACGTAAAGAATAAGAGGGAGATGAAGTATCAGCTCGTTTCCGAAACGGAAGCGGATCTTAAAGCGAAGAAAATCTCCGTTACTTCCCCTATCGGGAAAGGTTTATTGGGTAAGAAAATCGGTGATATCGCCGAGGTGACTACCCCTAACGGCGTTGTTGAGTTCGAGGTAATGAATATCGAATTGGTATAAGAATTTGCTTCGTTTTCCTGACGGCATCCCTAAGGCAATCGCCTTAGGGATGCTTTTCTTTTATAGGCATTCACGCCGGGAATCCGTAATTTCATGATTCTAAATCCT
>JAHDDF010000007.1:31120-33760 GCA_020629475.1 Saprospiraceae bacterium | reverse complement strand
TCCGGGCTGACCTTACATCTTTCGAAAGCGGTTTCGCCTCCTTCGTAATTATCATTCAGGTAAATCATGAAAGTATAGAAGCTCCTTTCGTTTTCGTTTCGTTGGTAAGGGGCATCATAGTGCCAATTGAATTGTTGGTTTTCATCGTATCTGTAAAAGCGGAATAATTCATTTAAACCAATGGCTTGGTATTCCCCTAAATCACAAGGGATGAATTCCTCTATTTCATTCCATATTTCTTCCGCTAGTTCCTCGTCCTCCCAAAATAGGCGGTCATTGTTCCTGAAATCCGCCATTTCAACGGCACCGTTAATGGTATTGACTAGTGCTTTTTCAAAACCTTCCTTTTCGCTTTTTTCAATGAATGCCCGGCACTTGTCCGGCGTCCATAAGTTTTGAATGGTAAATACGTCAGGTGAGTGTTCGAATAGTTCCATAGAGGATCTTCCTGTGTTGGTGAAAACCGATAACGGAATATTGAGGAATAAAGTTCCTAGAAACGTAAGGCCGCTCCAAGCATAATATTAATCCCCATCCCATCCGCGAAATACCTTTGGCGATCCAAATAATCACGATAAGAAACATTGAAAATATTATCACCCTTAATATAAATATTAAGGCGGTTATTCTTAATCATGGTTTCCGCTCCAAGCTTGAATCCGGTTAAATGATATCCGGGAGGGGCAGGGATGAAGTCTTGCTCAATTAAAATGTTCTTTTGTTCAAAAACGTATTGGTGGTTAAGCGCTATTTCAATATTGTTCAATTTTCCCCACTTGGGAATGTTGTGTGAAAGTGTTCCTGAAATATTATTGGAAGGAATAAAAATTAAAGACTGGTCATTAGTGAGATCCAAGCCTTTGATAAAGCTATATTTTCCGGAAATGGAGGTCTTCTTTGTAATCTCGTAACGAGCGGAAATATCCGTTCCCGAGATTAATGCGTTCGTTTGTTCGTATTGAAATACGGGAAAAGCACCTCGGATGGTTAGAGCGACTTCACCCGTAGGATTTAAGAAAATATAATCTTTAATGGATTGGGTATATCCTAGAATTTCGAAAAAGAATTTATCCTTGATTCTACCGTCCACGGCAAGTGTAGTTTTTAAGGATTTTTCCTTTTGAAGATTTACGTCCCCTTGTTCTATTCCACTCACCCCTTGGTGTAAGCCGCTACTGTAAAGTTCATTTATTGCAGGATTACGGGTAGCATAGCCGGTATTTAATGAAAATCGAATAGTTTCATTAGGGGAGAAGCCTAGTCCGGCAAGGAAACTATAATTATGGAAGTTATCTTCATAGCGAATAATTTCCCTAGGAACCGTGCTTGAAATGGTTGCTACGTTTCTAGTAATAAAATCATATCGTCCCCCGATTTCCCCGCTCCAATGATCCCAAGTTTTGGACAAGGAAACAAAGGCACCGTTTTCAAAGGAGAAATAATCAGGAATAAGGGGAAGGACATCCGTTTCCGGATTGTTCGTATTGAAAATAGAATTGCTTTGTAAAGCTGATTTTAAGGTTAATTTATTAGCGGATTCCCATTGGTGTTTTATTGAAATAAAATGGGAAAACTGAAGTAAGCTTAAAGCGGGCTTATCCGCAAAACCTTGTCTTCGTACATCAAATTCTTTTCTCCGGTTTAATTGACCGCCGTAAGTAAATTCCACCCATTGGTTATCCGAAATAAAATGCTTGGATTGTAATTTTAATAATTGATGATTTACGGTTTGGGAAGGGGCATCAATTTCGTAGGAGAATTTTTCTTCGGTATAAAAAGGTCGATCCTGATTCAAGGCGGATTCTAAATCGGTTAAGTTGCCTATATGCGAACCTCTTAGCACACCTATTTTTGTATTAAAAGAGGAGAAATAGACGGAACCCATCCAGTCATCCGTAAAGGACTTTTCCAGCTGAACGGCAAGGTTTGCTTCTCTTGAACCCGTGTTGTTTAAATAATAATCAGCGGCACGCTTGTCCCCGCTTGCTTTTAGTGTAGCGTTTATTTTCCAACCGATTTTATCCGTATGTCTTTGTAATTTAATATTGGTTCCGTGCCCCAAGCCGTTGGTTTCAAAAAAGTAAGAGGCACGACCGTGCAAATGCGGCTCCTTCCGGATTCGCTCGGGCTCTACCATTACCACGCTCCCCAAGGAGCTTCCGGCATATTCCAAGGAGGAGGTTCCTTTAATAACGGTAATCTTATTGGCTACCAAAGGATCAATTTCAGGGCTATGATCATTGCCCCATTGTTGCCCTGCCTGTGGTAAGCCATTATTAAGGATAAGTAATCTATTACCGTAAAGCCCATGAACCACCGGTCTGGAAATACTTGTGCCCGTTCGTAAAACACTAACCCCGGTGAGTTTTCCTAGCATATTGGATAAATCCAGGTTGGCATTTTCGGCTATCAATTTTTCGTTAATAACATCCACCGGTTGTTGGGTGGTATTGGAGTTTTCCCCGGAAACGGTTACGTTTTCTAATACGTGGCTGTAGTGATCCAAGGTAAGAAAGAGGGTCGTATCCCTTCTTAGGTTAAGGAATAACCGCTGCGTTTCACAACCGATATGGCTAATGTTGAGGTGGTATTCCCCGGGACACATATCCTCTAAATGAAAGTGCCCGTGATCATCACTGA
>JAHDDF010000007.1:0-31020 GCA_020629475.1 Saprospiraceae bacterium | reverse complement strand
CCTGCGGCATCCTTTGCGGGTTCATGGACTAAAGTCAATGTAATGGTTCCGCTACCTGCAGCACCCGTAGAAACTTCGGAACTAAGACCGACGGGATTATTATTCATGTCCATATCGGTGTAAGCGAAGGCAACGCCGGCAATGGTTGATGCAAAGAAGAATTGGTGATCTTCGTCCTCTTCTTCAATTTCCACTGTAATGTTTTCATCAGGGGAAGCAAGGGAAACAGAAGCAGTATATACTTCGTTAGCCGCTAGTGTTCCGCCCGTGATGGTTCCGTCATTTCCTCCTTCTCCGTCAGGATCACTGAAGGAAAGGGTAACAACAGGATTTACTTGGGAAATGGTAGGTGTCAAAACCCACTCAAGAGAGGTAATTACTTCTTCCTCGTTCGGGATTTCCGGATCGTCGGGATCACAAGAAAATAATGCTAGTGTGAAAAGAAGAGGTAAAAAGCCTAGGAAATACTTTTTCATGATTGGTGATGTTATTTTGTGCAACAGTGTTGCAAATATAAACGCCTAAATGCAATTTTGTTGCATTTAGGCGTCATTTTTTTAAATTTTCTTGAAATAATCAGGAGATCACACCGGTTTCCGCCGTATTCATGATTTCTTCAATCTCCTCAACCTCAATAGGGATATTCGCCATTAGGTTAAACGGGCCTTCGTCCGTAACCAGGATATCATCCTCCAAACGAATGCCGAATCCTTCGTCCGGAATATAGATACCCGGTTCACAAGTAAAGACCATTCCTGCTTGGATAGGTGCGTACCGGTCGCAAAGGTCATGGACGTCCAAGCCTAAGTGGTGGGACGTACCGTGCATGAAGTACTTTTTATACGCCGGCCATTTCGGGTCTTGCTTTTCGATATCGTGCTTGGTGATAAGTTTTAAAGCTAGAAGCTCACTTTCCATGAGTTTCCCTACCTCCTTGTGGTAATCTTCTAAGGTTGTTCCGGGTACTAGCATCGTAATAGCCTCCTTCATTACTTTGAGTACGGCATTGTAAACCGCACGCTGGCGCTTAGTGAATCTTCCGCTAACCGGAATGGTTCTACTAAGATCCGCGGAGTAGTTGGCGTATTCCGCCCCGAAATCCATTAATAAAACATCACCCTCCTTGCAAACTTGGTCATTTACGTCATAATGAAGAATGCAAGAGTTGGCACCTGCCGCGATAATAGGGGGGTAGCCATGACCATTAGCGCCGCTCCTGATGAATTCATGGATGATTTCCGCTTCTACCTCGTACTCCCTTACACCCGGACGAGTAAAAGAAAGTACCCTACGGAAAGCATTGTCGGTGATATCACAAGCTTGTTGCAATAGTTCAATTTCCGTTTCGGACTTAATCATCGCCAATTTCTTGAGGATGGGTTGCGCCCGGTGGTACTTGTGGGTCGGGTATTTTTGCTGGATACCTTTGGCATAACGAATATCCCTGCTTAGGACATCAGACTTATATCTGTCGTTCTCGTTTGAGTTCAGGTAAATCCGGTTGGCAAGAAGGATCAACTCATGTAAAACATCATCCATATCATCCAGCCAGTATACCTTTTCGATACCTGAAATAGCGGTGGCTTCCTCCTTGGTATATTTGTGTCCTTCCCAAACGGCTATGTGCGCGTTGGATTTCTTGATGAACGCAACTTCTTGAAAACCATCCTTTACGCAGTCCGGGAATAAGACGACTACCGCTTCCGGTTGATCCAGTCCGGAAAGGTAGAACAAGTCGGAATTTTGTCGGAAGGGATAGTATTGGTCCCCGTTCCTGGGCATTTGATCATTGGAATGAAAAATGGCTATGGATTTGGGTTTCATTAGCCTTGCGAACCGTTTCCGGTTTAGTCGGAATAAGTTAGGATTTATCGCCTCGTATCTCATCGCTGAAAAATTTTCCCAAAGGTAGGGAATTGCTAGGATTGACTTGATTCCGATAATTTTTGGCTTTGAGACCTGCCATCCCGCCAAAAGACATATCTTTGCCGCTATCATTGACCAAACCTGTGGTTTTTTATGAACCAACGGACCATAAAAAACGTTGTGCACCTTCGCGGAAAAGGGCTTCATACCGGAGCGGAGGTAAACGTGGAAATCCATCCTGCAGCCCCGAATTCGGGGATTAAGTTCAAGCGTGTCGATATCGAGGGGCAGCCCGAGATACCGGCGGATGCATCTTATGTAGGCTCTACGCTAAGAAATACTACCATCCAACGCGGTGACGCGGCTGTTTCTACCATCGAGCATTTGCTTTCCGCCATGTTTGCCTGCGGTATTGATAATGCCATGATTCATATCGACGGACCGGAAGTGCCCATTATTGATGGCTCCGCTCTGCCTTTCGTTAACGCGATCAAGGAAGCCGGGATAGATGAATCCGACGAGGAGTGCGAAATATTGGTAGTACGTGATCCTCTTCATTATATTGATCCCGATACGGGAAGTGAGGTTTCCGTATTCCCTGCCGATACTTTTGAACTTACGGCGTTGATTGATTTCAATTCAGAGCTTCTAGGCTTGCAATACGCCAATTATAATTCCTACACGGATTACGATAATGAGGTAGCATCCTCCAGGACCTTTGTATTCCTGCATGAATTGGATCAACTCATCCAGCACAACCTTGTAAAAGGAGGTGGTTTGGATAATGCCGTTGTATTCGTGGAGGAAATTCCTGCCCAGGAGGAGTTGGACCGGATCATGGATAGCTTTGGGGAAAAGGATATCAAGGTAGAACCGGGAGGTATCCTTAATAAAGGTGGTTTGAAATTCGAGAATGAACCGGCAAGGCATAAGTTGTTGGACATGATCGGTGATCTTGCCTTGGTCGGCAAGCGTATCCAAGGAAGGGTAATCGTTACCAAACCCGGGCATACCACCAACGTAAACCTAGCGAAAAGGCTGAAGCAGCTTTTCCGGGAACAAAAGAAACTCAAGGGAATTCCTAAGTACGATCCTACCCAAAAGCCCTTGTATGATGTAGTGGATATTGCCAAGAAATTACCTCATCGTTATCCTTTCCTTTTGGTAGATAAAATTATCTCCTTGACGGATAAGGAAGTAGTGGGCGTGAAAAACGTAACTTTTAACGAAGGTTATTTTCAAGGGCACTTCCCCAATAATCCTGTAATGCCGGGCGTATTGCAAATTGAAGCAATGGCGCAAACCGGTGGTATTCTAGCACTGAACACGGTGCCGGATCCTGAGAATTGGGATACTTATTTCTTGAAGATCGATAAAGCCAAATTCAAGCGTAAAGTGGTGCCCGGTGATTCCGTGATTTTCAAATTGGAGTTACTGAAACCCATCCGTAGAGGGATCGTAAATATGCAGGCTTCCGCATACGTGGGTGAAACCATGGTTTCCGAAGCGGAACTTACGGCTCAAATCGTTAGAAGACCGGTCTAAGAATTATGAGGATCGAGTTAAAGGATGTCGGAAAACGGTTCGTGTACGAATGGATATTCCGTAAACTCGATTTTGAATTCCGCTATGCCGGGAAATACGCTATCCTAGGAGCCAATGGTTCCGGGAAATCTACACTGATGCGTGTCCTCTCCGGTCATTCATCTCCCTCCAAGGGTAAAATTCATTTTTTTGACGAGTCAGGAAAGGAGATTCCTTCGGATGAAGTATTTCGCCATGTTTCCCTTGTGGCACCTTATATTGATTTAGTGGAGGAATTTACTCTTGAGGAAGCCTTAAGATTTCATTTATCCCTTTCAAAAGACGGGATGGATTTTAAGGAAGTATTGGAAATGACGACCTTGCCAAAGTCCGCTTTTAAGAAGCAGATTAAGTTTTTTTCCTCCGGTATGAAGCAAAGGGTGAAGCTTGCCCAAGCTTTCGGTACGGGTAAGTCATTGATTTTGTTGGATGAACCCACCACCAATTTAGATAAGGAAGGGATTCACTGGTATGAGGAATTAATAAAGAACCACGGTGCGGATAAAACGCTAATAGTGGCATCAAATGATGAGCGTGACTATCGGTTCATCGAGTCCTCCCTGCAAATAACGGATTATAAATCTTGATAATGCGTTCGTCGCTAAGGCGGAAAGTTCATCTTCTTTTGTATTTCCTTAATGGTTTCTTATGTAGTCCTTTGCGCTTTATTGCCTAACTTTGCGCCCTGAAAGAGGCGCATTTACAACAACTTGCCTTATTCAATTCCATATTCAGGGGTTCCCCGGGGAGCCCGCAAGGACACCAACCAATACCGTATGGGACTTCGCTCATTCTTTTTTTTAGTTTTATTCCTTTCAGCGGCATTTTTCTCCGCTGACGCACAAACCATTACCGCCGTTAAGGAAATGGCGGATATTCAATTCAAGCACGGCAAATACCAAGAGGCTCTTGAAGGTTACCTCAAGTTTCAGAAGGAACGTCCCAAGAAGCTGGACGTGAAATATAAAATTGGCGTTTGCTATATGAACTTGGAAGAACCCGTTAAGGCGGAACAATACTTTACCGCCCTTCTTGGCGGTGAGCCGGATTCCGAGGTTTGGTACCAGATGGGAAGGTTGAAACACCTTACGGGTAACTATAAGGATGCGGTCAAGTACTATAAAAAGTACCTTTCCCTTACGGAGGGCTCCGGTGGATTCAGGAAGGTGGCCAAACATTATGTTCTTCAATGTGCTACCGGAATGCGTTCCAAATATTTGAAGGAGCTCGCCATCGTGGATAATATCGGTGCTGACGTGAACGGTAAATTCGATGAATACGCGCCTATCCTTAGTCCTGCGCAAAGGGATGTTATGTATTTCTCTACCGTTCGTCCCGAGAATAAGGGTGGATTAAGGGATGCGGAAGGATTCGAGGACGAAATCCTAGGGCATTATACCAGCGATATTTATTCCACGCGCTTGGTTAACGGCTCATGGAAGTCCACCTACCCCATGGATAACTTGATCAATTCCAATAAGAATGACGAGATTTTCGGTTTTTCCGATAATGCCTCCGTCATGTTTTATTACAAAGGATACGGTAAAGAGAACGAAGGAGCCATTTATACGGATACTTCTTCCGCTTCGCAAGAGATTAAATTCCCGAGGGAATTTAAGAGCTCGATAAAAGTAAAAGAAGGGGATAAAACGCCTTTCTTCTTCAATGATTCCATCATAGTTTTTTCTTCCGCACGAGCAGGCGGTTATGGCGGTCATGACTTATACGTAACCCAAAGGACTTTTGAAGGGTATTGGACAAGACCTAAAAATTTAGGTCCTGAGATAAATACGCCTTATGATGAGGTTTCGCCTTTCTTAGCGGAAGACGGAAGAACCTTGTACTTCAGTTCTTCCGGGCGTGAAAGTATGGGTGGCTTCGATATTTTTTCCGCACGTTTTAAGGAGGATTTCTTAAAATGGGAAAGCCCGGTAAACCTAGGGGCTCCAATCAATTCACCGGGAAATGATTTGAATTTCTTGATGTCTAAAGATGGTTTAAAAGGCTTTTTTGTTTCCGATAGATTTGGTGGCTATGGTAGGAAGGATATTTATGCAGCATACTTTAAGGCGGAACGTAAGGAAATGAAAACCAAGAGTAATCCGGTTTGCTTTTCTTTAGTGAAGAAAAAGGAGGCGGTTGCGGATAATGGCGTAAATGGCGGTGTAAGCCTTAATCCGGTATCAAGGCCTGTGGAGAAAACCCAGACCGTGAAAATTTCCAATCTTTTCTATACCGGTGATGAAATCCTTACAAAAACCAACAAGGCAGAGCTAAATAAGATCATTGAATTAGCTACCGCTTATCCCATGATGAAAGTGGAATTGATTGGTCATACGGATGATACGGACCCTGAAAACTTTAGATTGTATTTTTCCTTATTGCGGGCGGCAGCAGCAGGGGATTACCTGAAAATCAATGGGGTTAAGCCTAAGAATATTTTGGTAAAGGGCTTCGGTTCCGCTTATCCTATAGCAAGAAACACCACTTCCGCAGGTGAGCCCTCTTTAGTGGGCAAGAAACTAAACCGTAGGATAGATGTCCGTTTGTTGTACATGGAGAATACACCCGTAAGAATTGATTACGTGGCGCCCGAGGTGAATGAATTTATTCGGTCGGGTACAAGTGTCCAATATAAAAACAATCAAAAGGGGCTTTCCTATAAAGTCCAAGTGGCGGCCCAACGGAATATGTATGACAGTAATATCGTGGTAAAATATCCCGGTCCTATGATTGAGAAGGAGGCGGATGCTACCATTATGAAATATACGGTTGGTTGGTTTAGGACATACTCTTCCGCGAGAAGCTTAATGAACGAACTAAAACTGAAGGGCGTAAACGGTGCGTTTGTGGTACCATATATAGATGGAGTAAGATTGGCGCCTACCTTGGCGGAAAGTTACTCCATTAAATATCCGGACCTCCTAAATTTTGTGAGGGGGACAAAATAAAATTTGAAAATAGTTCTTCATTTTTCTTGAGAAAGGAGAGAAACGGGTGTACGGCTTAATTGCCGTACACCCGTTTTTTATGCCAAAACCGTTATTCTGAAATAAAGTATTTACGGTTGAGGGGGTATCGGATATTCAATTTTGGCCTTTTAAAAGGTGTTTGTTAGGCTATAAGTTGTTTCCCCGGTGTTGATGGTAATGGAGTACGAAAGAGGTAAGGAGAGTTAAGGAGCGGTAAGGAAGTAAAAACCCGAGACTCCCCAAAAGGAGCCCCGGGCAAAAATATAAGGGGGGAATAATCTTCATTGTCTTGATGGGATGTGCAAGGATAAGGATTTTACTTTAATACATGGTAGGGAATGTTAATATGAGTATACGCGGAAAGAATTTGTGTTAATACGGATGATTTTTTTTATCAACTATGATTTGAAAAATGTCACAATTAACGAATAAAAATATTTTTTCATTTTCAATGATTTGCGTTTATTTTTTTGAGCTTCTTTAATCAAAAAGTGAAGACATCCTTAAGAATTATAATATTAAGACTTTTAAAACTATGATAAAATTTTCTTTGTGAGTGCCTGTAATGTAGTCACTAAAGTATGGTAAAAAAATGAAATTTGAATATTTTAAACTGATATAATAGGGTAGTGGCATATGAGCACTTTTGAAGTCACCTTAATTTCTGAATTTTCTTGATTTTCAGTTGAATAGCGCATGAAAACATTGTCCGGAGAGAAGTTTTGTCATAACTTAGGGAATAAGAAGTCACTAAACTCACTTTTTTCGTACAAGTGGCTCGCCAACTCAAGACTCAAGAACGGGGAACACCAACGAGTAATATCTGTTAGTGCCGGAATACTAGGGGAAAACCAAATAGCCTTATTTACGGACGTTATCGCGGATGGATCGTTTGGTAGCTCATTTATGCCTTTAACTATTAAATGCTAGCTACTATGAAAACTGTATGTCTAAGCCTTTTGTGTGGTCTTTTTTTAATGGTAGGAACCGCTCATGCTGAAAGCGGTGTAGATGCGCCACAAGATGTATTCTTCAAAAAGTATGCCGAACTTGCGCAAGACCAAATGAAAGCGCATAAAATTCCTGCTTCCATTAAATTGGCACAAGCTGCCTGTGAGTCAGGATACGGTACTTCCACCTTGGCTAAAGAGGGGAATAACTTCTTCGGTATCAAGTGTTGGGGCAAGGGAGATTGCACCGAAAGGGTAGTGAAGTTAAAGGATGATGATTATAATAACGGAGAATTAATAAAATCCACTTTTATGGCTTTTGATAAGCCTGAGGATTCTTTCGAAAAGCATACACAATTCCTTTTAGGAAAAGATAGATACGCCTTCTTATTTGATTTAAATGTTACTGATTACAAAGGCTGGGCAAAAGGTTTACAAAAAGCCGGCTACGCGACTGCTGATGATTATGCGACTAAGCTGATTAGGATTATTGAAGATTACGAATTGTATAAGTACGACCTAGCCGTTGTTGACGGAAATTCTTTGGATCAGTTGGGAACGGAAACGGCTGACGCCCTTTTTGCGGCGGCTCCTGCTCCTGAGGTTCAAGCGGATGACGTGATTGTGGAACTTCCTTCTCTTCCTGCTCCCAATCCTCAAGGGACTTTGGAGGTGAATGCGGGTCTTACCGCTCCGGGAAGAAAGGATAACGGACAAGATGCCAATGTTCAGATGGCTTCCGCTCCCGTTCGTCCGGAAAAACCACGTGAAACCTTGAATGACGGTGAATCCGTAATCCTACCCAACAATTACCAAAGAGGTTCCGGGCTGAAAAAGGATGACGCACTTGCTTCTAAAGAAACCGTAACCGATGGCATTCCCGTGAAAAATTACGATGGTGGTTCCAATGCCGCCAGAGTTGTGGATTTTGATTAAAGGTTTTTTATCGGGGAATTAGCTGATTTTCCCCGAGGTTAGTTTTTTGAGTAGTGATATTGATTTGTTTTGATTGCAAGAGCCTCCTTCGACTTCCGGTCGGGGAGGCTTTTTTGATCTAAAAAGCCATCCCAAGTTATCTTGAGATGGCTTTTTGTATTCCCCTCGATGTGGTTTTTTCCTAAGTGTGGTTTTTCAACCACATTTCATTCCAAGTTTCCTATTTATCCTCCCCGGGTTGAACCTCCTCCTTGATTTTTACGTGCTCAACGGTATTGGAATGATCCTCATCGTACTCTTTTCTATTGGCACAAATATCCTTGGCAAGGAACAAGGCTTGGCGGAAGGAACCGATATCGGCTTTATCCTGCCCCGCAATGGCGTACGCCGTTCCGTGATCCGGTGATGTACGGACAAAACTTAAGCCCGCCGTATAATTTACGCCCGCACCGAAGGACATGGATTTGAATGCCACCAATCCTTGGTCGTGATACATGGCAAGTATGCCGTCATACCTTTTGTATTGATCGGAACCGAAGAAGCCGTCGGCAGGGAAGGGACCCATAACCATCATGCCTTTCTTCTTTAATTCAGTAACAACCGGATTAATGACCTCGATTTCCTCTTGGCCAAGTACTCCGTCATCACCGGCATGGGGATTTAATCCAAGAACCGCAATCAATGGTTTCTGAATACCGAAATCCTTTTTTAACGTAGTATGGAATGCCTTAATTTTATTCCGGACATTATTCTTGGTGATTGCCGCAGGAACATCCTTCAAGGGAATGTGATGAGAAACCAAACCCACTCTAAGCCCTTCGTTGACCATCAACATCAAGGACTCTTTTTTGTCGTCCGCCTCCGTAATGAACTCGGTATGACCCGCATGCGGGAATTGGGCAAGGTTCATAGCCTTCTTATTAATGGGCGCGGTTACCAATGCGTCAATTTTTCCTTCCTTAAGGTCATTTACGGCCTTGTCCAAAGCGGTATAGGCACTTTTACCGGATTCCTCGGTAGCTTTCCCCAAGGAGATATTTACGCTATCGTTCCAGCAATTAAGCACGTTTATTTTTCCGTGCCCGGCTTGTTCCGCCGAATTACACGTTTGGAAACGAATTTTGGAACCACCTTCAATGGTATTCTTATGGTAGGAAAGCACTTTGGAGGAACCGTAAATCACCGGTGTAGCGATATTCAAGATACGCTCATCCGAAAGGACTTTCAAAATAACCTCCGGACCAATGCCGTTGATATCCCCAATGGTAATTCCTATTTTAAATTTTGACATGACGTTGTATCGTAATCGGTTACTTTAATAGTAAACCGTGTTGTTTAAATGATTCCGGAATAGTGCGGGAAAACTTTCTTTCTTAAGAGTAGTTCTCAAGGAAATCGAAAATCAAACGTACTCCTACACCTGTTCCTTCCTTGGTTCTATAACCGGATTTCTTGTGGAGGTAGGACGGACCCGCGATATCGAAGTGCAACCAAGGATAATCCGTGAAATGCTCCAAGAATTTACCGGCGGTAATCATACCCGCGTATGGCCCTCCTAGGTTTTTGATATCCGCGATATCGGATTTGATGGCATCGCCGTATTCCCTCCACATCGGGAATTCAACTAGACGCTCGTATACTTTCCTTCCGCTTACCTCTAAGGCATGCTTGATTTTGCTATCGGCATTTCCCATGTAGCAAATTCCGTCCGGACCAATGGCACGAGCCGCCGAACCGGTCAAGGTAGCGAAATCAAGTACCAATTCCGGGTCGTATTTCTTGGCGTAGTGCAAGGAGTCCGCTAAGGTCATCCTTCCTTCCGCGTCCGTATTTAAAACTTCTACGGTAATACCGGACATGGTGGTAATAACGTCACCGGGAACGTATGCGTCTTGCCCCGGACGGTTATCCGTAGCGCCTACAAGCCCTACGATATTCAAGGGAAGTTTAGCGTCCGCTACGGCTTTCATGATGCCTACTACGGCAGCTGAACCCGCCATGTCGCACTTCATGTAATCCATGGAGTTGGCGGTGGGTTTCAAGCTCACTCCTCCGGTATCGAACATTACGCCTTTACCTACAAGGATAATCGGTTTTTTATTCTTGGCGTTTTCCGGCATCCACTCCATGATATTGAAAGTGGGCGGTAAAACGGAACCTAGATTAACGGACAATAAACCACCCATTCCTAGGTCGATGATTTGTTGTTTATCGTATACTTCAACCTCTAGCCCCTCATACTGCTCGCCAAGTGCTTTCACTGCCTCGGAAAACGTAACCGCGTTCATGTGGGAGTGTGGCTCGTTCACGAAATCCCTTGCCGTACAAGTGGCGGATACCACCGTATTCAGCTTAGAAACATCCGCTTCGCTCATGCTTCCCGAGTGAACGGAAACTTTTTCCAAGGAATTACGCTTCTTATCCTTGTTGGAAAAATGCTTTAGGAATTTATAATTCCCAAGGAGTAATCCTTCAAGAACCTCGTACGTACGATTCACCTCGGAATGGTTCACTACCCCGATTTCCTTCAGTTTGTAACCGTTGATTTTTTCCAATAAATCAGCGGCATCGATACGGGCATCCTCCCGGGCGTAAGTTTCATCCTTTTCGTCCTTGAGGACCAAAATACAAACGAAGCGGTCGGAGCCGGGAAAAATGAATTCTCTTACCTCGTTCCTAATACCCGTGGCAAGCACGGTAATTTGACCGGGGTCGAGGTAATGGTCAGCCCACTCCAGGTTGGAGTCATCACTGATGATCAATAAGTGACCTTCTATTGATTCCGTGCGAAGGAGCGTGGTATTCATTCTTTTATTTTTGGTCCGAAGGGAGAATGAGCGATTTTAGGATTAAAACCTACTGCTTTCCCCAAGCGTTTATTTTGGAAAGCGCAAAGATAGTTAATTCCTCCCATCGAAATCGTACCTTGTGCATATCCCTTTTATCTAAGGCAATGAAAGCAAAAAAATCATACGGTCAGCACTTTTTGCACCGTGAAGACATAGCGGAAAGAATCGCCAAATCCTTGGTTGTAAAAGGAGTCTATGAAAAGATCCTTGAAGTAGGTCCCGGTACGGGAATGCTAAGTAAATACCTATTGGCGGACTGGAACGATAACCTCAAAGCAGTAGAAGCTGACGAGGATATGGTAACGTACTTGTCCGAGAACTATCCAAGTCTCAAGGTAATCTTCATGGATTTTATGCGCCTTCACTTAGGGCGTGTTTTTGAGGAAGGGGAGCAATACGCCCTTATCGGTAATTACCCGTATAATATTTCCTCTCAAATCGTTTTCCGGATGCTTGAGAACCGGGAACTCATTCCTGAAATGGTAGGTATGTTCCAAAAGGAAATGGCGGAACGTATCGTAGCGGATCCGGGCGGTAAGGATTATGGTGTAATTAGTGTCCTTACCCAAGCTTACTATAAAGGGGAGTACTTATTTACCGTTAAAAAAGGTGCCTTCAATCCGCCACCCAAAGTACAATCCGCGGTCATCCGCCTCACTAGGAAAGATGAACCCTTAGGCTGTGATTATAAGTGGTTCAGGAGAGTAGTAAAACAAGCATTCTCACAACGCCGGAAAATGCTCCGCAACACCATGAAAATGTTCATGCCCCACGAAGAACTCATGAGAGATGATTTCTTCCAAATCCGTCCCGAAAAATTAAGCGTGGAGCAGTTCGTTGAATTGACGAAGACTGTGATTGAGTGGCAGGAAAAGAAGCGATAAATCCAAGTACGTCTTTTTTTATCGTTTGATTAATTCCAGAATCATTTCAGTTACTGCCTCGGGTTGTTCCAGAGGGCTCGTGTGTTTTCCGTTGACTATTTGTGTTTTTAGATTTGATGGTGTGGGGACGTAATCGTCTTTTCCTTTAATAGTTAAAGCAGGAATATTTATTTCTGATAAGTATGGAAAACCGCTCTCTACATGGGTAATTACCGCCCTATCCGTTTTTCTTATATCCATATTTGACAATTGATTCATGGAGATTTCTAAGTATTCCGCTACTTGGGGTTTCTGTTGAAGGGTCTCATTAGAAAACATGGTTTTCATGACTTGTTGCGTGTAGAATTTTCTAAAAGGTAAAAGCAAGTGTTGGAATTTAAACTGTAATCTTGTACGAACGTTTCCCTCTTCCAATGGCATATTGCAAAGGCCAATTCCCTTAAATCTATTCGGTGCTTTAACGGCAGCCCTTAGAATTGTCATGCTTCCCCAAGAATGTCCAACTGCATAGCATTTTTGAATATCTAGATGGTCCAAGATTTCCAATAGCATAATACTGCAATCTTCCATCGTCCAATCTTTTTTTGATATTTGTTTACTCCTACCGTGTAAAGGCATATCTATAGCAATGGTTGTTCTATCCGTAACTCTGCTGATTTGATAATTCCATAGATTATGATCGTAATAGACGCCATGCAAGAAAATTATGGGAGTGCTTCCTTTGATTTCCTTTACGTAGCATTCGATATTACCGATGGAACTTTTTATGGTTCGGTTTTTCATTTTAATGACTTTTAATGTGGATATATCCAAACCACTTTGGTTCGGGTACGATAAAAAAGAAAATTCGATTTCTTATTAATTACTGATAGAGGGAGCTTCTTGAATGAATTCCGTATTTTGTAATTGGCTAACCATAAATACGGCTAGGTCCCGATTGGTTATGGATAGTTTCAGTCCTTTTCCGTCTAACGTTGCATTTATATTATTTTTAGGTGGTTTATCCGTAATGTTGGGACATCGTATAATAGTCCAGTCCAAGGGGCTTTTAATTATTTTTAATTCCATTTTATTTTTATCGTCAATAATGACTTTTAGCCATTTCATGAAAAACGGAAGAATGATTTTCCTAAAGATGAGAGGATGGAAATTTTTACTGTTTCCCGCTCCTACGTTGCTCATTGCTATTAGTCTTGTAGTATTACTTCGTTCCATTTCGGAAACAAGGATTTCGGTTGCGTCTGAAATTAAAGTATTAGGTTTTCCATCTCCCTTACCACCTATTCCTAAGGCATTTATAACGGCATTTTGCTTTTTTAAAGCGTTCCTGATGAATAAAGAATCCAAAACATTCCCTTCTAGGACAGTAAGCTTTGGATCCTTTAAACCAATGGACGAAGCGTTTCGTGTGGTTGCTGTTACATTGTATCCTTGATGTAGTAATTCCTTTAGAATTTCTTTTCCGGAAAAACCGGTAGCTCCAATTAATAATACATTCATACTAAAATTATTTTAGTACAAAAATGGAGCGGTTAATTAATTGGTACCTGACACATATGTGTCAAATTCAATGCCCTGCCAGTTTTTTTCTAATACGGGTAAGCGATTGTCGTTTGATACCTAAATACGTACTGAGGTGGGAAAGTGAAACTCGATTAAATAATTCAGGATTATTTTCAATAAAAGCTAGGTATCGTTGTTCAGCATTTAGGAATTGGAAACTTTCTATTCTGGCTTGTTGGTTTATTAAAACGTTCTCCGCAATTAATCGTCCGAATCTTTCAAGACCCTTATGTTTCTTGTATCCCTCCTGTATAATGGAATAAGGAAGTGAAATTATTTCACTTTGCTCCAAGGTTTGAAAAGTGTATTTACTTTCAGTATTAGAAATTAAAGCGGAATAATGGGTAATCCAGCCGGAGGAGTTAATAAGGCGGGTTGTAATTTCCTCTCCTTTTTCGTTGACGTAATACCCTCGAGCTAGGCCAAGAACCAAAAAGAAAATATGGGTTTGAATTTTATTTTCTCTGATAATTATGTCTCTGTTTAGGGTGGTTTTAACTTGACAATGTTGGAGGATGTAGTTTAATTCGGTTTTACCCAATTCAGGATTAATGGAAGTGAGCAAAGAGCTAAAAGTATGGATTGCCTTTTCCATTTTTTATTAAGATATATTTGAAGCCATATCAAAAATGTTTTTGATATGGCTTCAAATAAAATTAAGGGGTTTTTTCCTCAACGGGAAACCCCAATGTCCCGGATGCTAGCTCTTTGAAATTTTCGAGCCAATTATTCCATTCTTTCTCCTCCATTTCACCCGAAATGACAAGCCCCGAACCATATTCCGCCGCACGGATATAGCGGTCGTCTTTCTCCGTTCCGTACCAATAAGCCTCTTGATTATGTGGTGTATTCCATCCGTTTAATCTCGGATAAACCTCATTACGTAATTTACGATTGGATTCCGCGTATTTCCCCGCCCCAAGGTAAAGCGTGGTATGACGATAAGGTAAAGGCTCTTTCACCGGTTGCAATGAAAGCTCATCCAAAAAATGAAGGAACAAGGAATGACAGCAAGGATCTTCCGTTTCAAAAGCAGCTCTCAATTTTCTACCGGAATTAAAGTAGGAGACGGAAAACCTACCGGTAGGCATAACCTTGATTTCAATATGATGGTGGCTGTTTTTTACCTTCCAAGCCGTACTTCTAAAAAGCTTAACCGTATCCCTTTCACCCGGGTCTACCTTGAAAATATAATGGAGTTGAAGTTCCAGGCAATCCGAAAGGAACCTTGCCATAGAGGAATGATAAGCCAAGCCGGGGCTTTGGGCAGAAAGGGCGTACATTTTTGAAGCCATTTGCCAAGAAGGAAGATAATCCCCGCGTAGCAAAGGAGGGTTGGTTTTGCTCATGTTTTACGTAAGACTACAATGTCTTGAAAATCGTTTTCCTGTTTTTCGAATTCACCGCTCCAATAACCCGGAATCAATTGTTCTTGTTCCAATCCTGCCGCAGCAACCATCTCCTTCAAAAAACTTTGCTTGATGGCGATGTTGGCGGACTTAACCTTTTCGTTCATTAATTTATAATTGCCGAAATCGGCTTTGAAACGAAATGGATGATTCTCCTCGCTGATGATTTCTCCCAAACCATCATCGTAGGTAAAAAAGGTGGCAAGACATGTACCACCGGGTTTTAATACGCGTCCAATCTCATGAAAGTAATTCCCTATTTCAGGAATTTGCATGTGGGTGAAAACGGAAAATAAAAATACGACATCGAATTCATTTTCCCCGTATGGAAACTGAAATTTTGAAGCGTCTTCCGTGATTTTATTATAAAGGTCATTCCCAAGGGGTACATACCGGAACTTAAAATGGGGATGTTTAGCACTTATTTTCCGGGTGCACCATTTAACGCCCATTTCTACTACGTCAAAACCTTCGTAGCTTCCGTCCTTGTCCAAGAATTCACTCAGCGCCGCCGCGGTTCTGCCAATCCCGGAACCCACATCCAAAACCCTGTGGTCCTCCTTGAGCCCCGCATGGTTTTTCAAGTAGCCCAATTGTCGTTTACCCAGCCCGATAAAATCCCCCGCACCGGTATAAATCAAGCCTTTAGGCGGTTGGAATTCGTGCCTTTTTCCGCTAATGGCATCCCAAGTATCACTAGGTAAGTGATAAAGGCGCCTTACGGCAAAACGCAATCCGGTGGGTAAGGAATAAAATAAGTTCCGAGCATTCATTGAGACAAAGGTAAGAAGCCGTTTCGATCTATCTTTCCTAAATCCATTACCATCTAGGACGATTCCTTTCAATAAAAGCTTTCGGGTCAGTATAGCCCGGAGGTGGTTCATCGGCATAACCTCCGCCTAACTCCATATCAACTTGGGTTCTCAATTCGAGATGAAGGTGGGCGGTATACATCCCGTGCGCCGTCCCGATAGTCCCGATTTTATCCCCACGCTTGACCAATTGTCCTTCCTCCACGAAAATTTCATCGCAATGGGAATACAAGGATTCTAGGTATTCACCATCTACGGTTTTATGCACGATTCGGATGGTGTTGCCCCAGCCCCCCATTAAATCCAAGGAGAAAGAGACGTAACCGTTTGAGATGGCATAGATGGGATCACCCAAATCGGAGTTTCCGCCGGTAACCGCGTTCCAATCATCCCCAAGATGGCGCGCCTGCCCGAAGCCTCTGGCAATATAATAGCCCTTAGCGTTTGGCTTGCCTACCGGGTAGTCAAAACCATCGGAAACGTACTGCCAATGTTTCTTGAAAATATGGTCGTAATAATTATATCCCTCCGGGATAACCAAGGCGACCCTCCTTGGATCAGGTGTTTGTTCTTTTTCTTTTTTTGGACGGGTCAGAAAACAAGCCATACAACCTATGGCGGTTAAAATAAGGATGATGATTCTCGTGTTCATAACTTAAAGTTAGCCCGGAAAATGAAATTCATATAGCACCTGAATAATTAACGTCTTCCGTTTACCTTTGCGTCTTTATTTACATTTTAGGCTATACTAAGCAATCGTGCTACTGCCGGACAATTTTGTAACGTACTAGAAAATAAGATTTTAGATATTAGACGCTAGACGTTAGATTTTATCTTGCTATTTAAGTTAAAATTTATCTAACGTCTAAAATCTAGCGTCTAACGTCTGAATGACAAAATTTTAGGCGAATACTCTTCTTGAAAAAGAACAACGGAATTGCCTAGTATAGCCAAATTATAAATCTTCCGCATCCGTTTCCTAGGGTGCGCAACATGAAGGAAAATGGGAAGAAGAAGAAAGCCGAAGCTGGTTGAGGACGTATTAATGGTAGGTCCCGCTGATAAAGGAAGATGTGCCGGGAAAGATCCCGAGGGAAGAATCATATTCGTGGATCATGCCGCTCCGGGTGATGTAGCGGATGTTTTAGTTCTCCGTAAAAGAAAAGGGGTTTTAGAAGGCGTAGTCCAAGGATTCAAATCCTATTCCGAGGATAGGGTAGAACCCGTATGCAAACACTTCGGGGTTTGTGGAGGATGTAAGTGGCAGCATATTTCCTACGAGGCACAAGTGAAGCACAAGACGGAAATCGTTAGGAATGCCATGAGGCGTATCGGTAAAGTTGAAATCGGGGAGTTTTTACCGACCATCGGTGCCGGTGAAACCGAATATTACCGAAATAAATTAGAGTTCTCTTTTTCCAATAAACGTTGGCTTTCCACGGAGGAGGTGAACGATGAAACCGTTTCTAATGAAAAAGAGGTATTGGGTTTTCATAAGCCACGGACTTTCGATAAAATCATAGACATTGATCATTGTTATCTCCAAGGAGGGCTTTCCAATGATCTCAGGAATTTCGTTCGCCGTAAGGCAATTGAATTAGAAATGCCTTTCATTGATATCAAGGAGGTAAAAGGCGTTATGCGGAACATGATCATAAGGACGACCTCCCTGGGCGAAACCATGGTGGTCATGAGTTTCCATGAATTCCCGAAGCAAAAAGCGGAAGCTTTATTGGATGCCATGATGGAGGAATTCCCAAGCATTACCTCCTTGAATTACGCCATCAATCCCAAGCGTAACGATACTTTGTATGATATAGACATTATTTGCTACAAGGGAAAACCGTACATCACCGAGCAATTGGGTGACGTAAAATACAAGGTTAGCCCCAAATCCTTTTTTCAAACCAATACCGCACAAGCAAAAGTCCTTTACGATACCGTAGTGGATTTTGCGGGCTTACAGGGCAGTGAAAACGTCTACGATTTATATACCGGGACGGGAAGTATCGCTTGTTACGTGGCGGCTTCAGCCAAGCAGGTGGTAGGAATCGAGGAAGTAGAAGCGGCTATTGCGGACGCGGGAGAAAACGCGGAATTAAACGGTTTGGATAACACCGTTTTTTATGCCGGTGACGTAAAGGATATCCTTACGGACGAGTTCGCTGCCAAACACGGGAAACCGGATGTGTTAATCACCGATCCTCCTAGGGCGGGTATGCATAAGTCCGTAGTGGAAATGTTATTGAAACTAGAGGCACCTAAGCTGGTTTACGTGAGTTGCAACCCGGCTACACAGGCACGTGATTTCTTATTGTTGAGTGAAAAATACGATATCGCGAAATTGCAGCCGGTGGATATGTTCCCGCACACGCATCATATTGAAACGGTGGCACTTTTAAATTTGAGAGAAAATGGATGATAAGCACTTTCCTGAGGAAGCGTTAAAGTTATTACAAAAGGAGCTTTCGATTTATGTCAATCCATTATCCCAAGCCGCCGCTACAATAGTGGATCAGGGCATTTCCAATTATCCGATAATGGTATTTTCCCAAGCTCCTGTGGAAATGGGTATCCCATTAATACCCACGGAGGAAACGGGAGGGAAATGGGTAGTTCGTGCCTCGACCCTAGAGGAGTTTTCTACCAAGGGGATAGTGACGAAGGAAAAGGTGGGGGATTTTATTTCCAACTTGAAGGAGCGCGATGATCAACTCTGTGTTTTCGTATTGAATGAGCTAGGTGCAACATTTGTATTTATTCCCCGTAAATAAATTCCGTAGCCAAAGATACTTTTTTACATTTTTGGAATGCTAGTTGTTACTGTTACACGGAGTGTTCGTGAGGTAGGATTCTAGGGAAAGAGGAAGGAAGATTTGTTGCGTTGCTAAATCCCTTGCCATCTAATATTACCCCACGCGCGCTTTCGGCCCACGACTCGCATTCGTCGGGAAAACTAAATTGCGCGTGTACAATCATAATCCATATACAAACACCGGAAACGGTTTATCGGAACGGGAGCATCTAGGTAGGATTCTCATGATTGAGGATAATCCGGGAGATGCCAGACTCGTCGAGCTGTCCCTTGTCGAGTCCGATGTGGATTTCGATATGATCAACGAGGACAACCTTGAAAAAGGAATCAATGCGTATATCGCGGCTCCCTTTGATGTAGTCCTTTTAGATTTAACATTACCCGACAGCCGGGGATTTGATACCCTTAAAAAATTCTTGGAGCATTGCCCCGGAGCGAACGTCATCGTTCTTACCGGTATGCAGGATAAGAAGATCGGGATCGAATCCGTTAGGGCAGGAGCCCAGGATTATCTTGTTAAAGGACAATCCGATCCCGATTGGCTGCTTAAGGCATTGCGTTATTCCATTGAGCGGAACCGCGTGAAAATCCGTTTGGAGGAAACCCAGCAAAGTTTGAAGGAAGCCCAAACGATGGCAAAAATCGGGAACTGGAGATACAATCCTCAAACCAATTCTTTTTCCGCCTCGGATGAGTTTTACCGCATTGTAGGTTTCCCGAAAGAGCACGCGGTATTTGACCTACATTCCATTATTGATGCATCATCTCCCTTGTTTTTCCTGAAAAAATCCATTGATATTGCCCTTTCGGATGGCAGTCATACGGATGATTTTAAATACAATCATCCTCAATCCGAGGGGCCTTGTTACCTGAAGGTTGAGAGTAACGCTAAAGGCGCGGAGGAAGGGAAAAAAGTTCAAGGGATTCTTCAAAATATTACGGAGAGCAAGCAGAAGGATGAGCTGGAGGTGGAATTGGGCGTAGCGCTTGAAGCCGCTAAAATCAAGGAGTCCCTGTTGGCACGTGTTTCCCATGAAATGCGGACCCCCATGAACGGGATTATCAATACCAGCCGCCTAGCTTTAAAAACGCAATTGAATACCGAGCAAAAGGAACATCTGAGAACCATCATGGATACCTCCGAGCACCTTTTGGTCATTATTAATGATATTCTTCAGATTTCCACCATCCAAAACGGGAAAGTGGAATTCGAGTATAAACCTTTCGATCTTTTTGATAAGTTATCCAATCTATATAACCTAAACCAATACAAGATCGAGGAAAAGGATATCCAGTTCGAAGTAAAATTCGGGGAGGGTATTCCTAGGGTTCTTATCGGTGATCCTAACCGCTTGAACCAAATCCTTATCAATCTTGTAGGGAATGCTTTCAAGTTTACTCATTCAGGGACGGTGACGGTTTCCGCTTCCCGCTTGCCGCATGATAAGGAAGGGGAGATTCGAGTATTATTCGAGGTGGAGGATACGGGAATAGGAATTCCTGATGAAAAGGTAAATGAGGTATTCAAGCCTTTTAACCGGGTAGAATACAAGGAGCAATTGTACGAAGGTACGGGGCTTGGGCTTTCCATCGCGTCCTCTTTCGTGAAACTCCAAGGCGGGGATATCGGGGTGGAAAGTAAACACGGAAAAGGTTCCCGTTTTTACTTCGATTTACCCTTTACCCTTACGGATGCCCAACTTGAGGAGAAAACCGAGGATAAGGTAGTCTCGATTAGTACCATTAGGGATTTCAAGATATTGTTGGCGGAAGACAACAAGCTGAACCAAATGGTGGCGAAAAAGCATATCGAAAGCGAGTACGAGAATATAAAGGTTACCATTGCCGAAAACGGCAAGGAAGCCATCACCATATTAAGCGAGGAGGATTTTGACGTAGTCCTTATGGATTTGCACATGCCGGTGATGGATGGTTACGAAGCTACGGAGTACATTCGTGATAAATTTCCTGCAAGCAAAAAGGATATTCCGATTCTCGCCATGACGGCGGATATCCAAATTTCCGAAAACGGTAAGTTCAGGCAATTCAGAATGGATGATTTTGTCCTTAAACCCTTTGAGCCCAACCAACTTTACGAGAAACTAGCTCGCTACATTAATAAAATAGGCAATTAGAAATGGCAAATAACGGAACACGCGAATTTATCAACTTGGATTACATGGATTTAATGGCTGACGGGGACGTCGACATGAAAAAGACCATGTTGGAAATGTTGGTTATGGAGTTACCTACGGAATTGGCGAAGCTACATGACGCTTTTGGTACCGGGGACAAGAAAACCCTGAAATCAGTGAGCCATAAACTAAAATCCACTTTGGCTTTCGTCGGGAATGAGTCTCTGGATAAAATGAATAAAACCGTGGAGCGTATTGCTAAAAATGATGAGAATATTCAGCCCATCGGTGATTTGCTGAACCAAATGGATGGTCTTTCCGCTAATGTCGTTAAGGAACTGGGTGATGAATTGAAAAATTTATAATCCGCCCCGTAATTGATGCTCTTAAGCAGCTTCTTGGTAAGATAAGGTATTGAAGAGGTGAACAATGATTCATTTTTCACGCTTCTTTGCTTGTAATTTGTATCTTTGGCGTGCCTCTTTGAGAGAGAGGATGAATAAGCATCACTTGCCAAGAACAAAAACATGAAAATACTCATCTGTGAGGATGAAGAAATTATGCTAACTGCCCTTGAGTTCCGTTTGAGGAAACAAGGGTTCTCCGTCGTTAAGGCGGAAGATGGTCAGCAAGCGCTGGACATGTTGTCCCAAGAGTCGCCTGATCTTGTGGTGGCGGACGTGATGATGCCACATATTACGGGTCTAGAATTGATTTCCCATATCAAGTCTGATCCTCAAAAGAGTCCCCCGGTTATTATTATTTCCGCCTTGGAGCAGGAAGAGGTCGTACTGGAGGCGTTTCGCCTTGGTGCCGCGGATTTTATCACCAAGCCTTTCCGCCCTAATGAACTGATTCTTCGAATTAAGCGGATTTTCCAAGAAATGGGAATCGAGGGTTAAGACTCCATCCTTTTCCTTAAGCGTTTATAAAAGTTTTTCCATCCTTTCCATTCTTCTTCCCCGAAGGAGCTGTTGTGCCATAAGGTCGTGAAACAACCACCCGTATTTTTTACCCGCTCAAGAATTTCTCCTGCCGCTTCCTCCGAGGATTTTAAGTCCAATCCCAAGTAATTCCGCAGCGTAATTTCCATGATTTGAAAGGGATGAACCTTCAATCCGGTGATTTCCTCCCTATCCAAGTCATACCAATGAAAAGGGTAAGAGGTGCCTGCCCTAAAACCGATAGCGTCAGCATAAGCCATGCTGAAATCCTCAGTGATTCCTAGCTCCAATAATAATCGGTAGGATTCAGGAAGCTTGAATCTCAGGAAATGGAAACGGTTCCTGCTTATTTTTTTTCCTGTAATCTCTTCCAGTATCCCGATCTCTTCCTTTATCCTTTCACGGTTTAAAAATGATGCATAGGAGGGATGGATTCCTACAGGGTATTTGCTCGAAATGGTCTTGATTAATGAACGGAACTCAGTGTGTTTGACATCAGAATTTTTATCGAACTCCCCGGGTTTTCCAAGCAACCAGAAATAGACGGGTAATGATTTTGATGAGGAATCAACCTGTTCCATGAAATCAAACTCATCAAAGGGATCCCTTTTTTTACCTAAAGCAACTTGAATCCTTTCCCGAGCGGATATCCATCGCCCCGCTAACAACTCCTTACCCAACCCACCGATGAAACGTAGCTTGCCTTTCCATAGATACGCGCGAGCATAATCAATATCATAAGTGGCTAAGGATTTATAGGGTAAAGGCACCAAGGGGAAAACATTGGGATAGAAACGATTGAGGACGGAACGAATAAATAATACGGCATGATCAGTAAGAGGCGTTGTGATTAAATTCTCATTGTGCGCCAAAGAGGAGGAAGCGGGGAACCTGCCGTGGATATCCGTTTTGTCATTGAGGTATTCCTCCATTCTACTGAGCATGAAGAAGATCAACCCAAAGGGATCATAACCTTCTTTTTGAGACATGCAATATGATTGGTTTTCAATTTTTTGGTAGTCACAAATTTTAAGGTTGTTGTAATTTTTTTCTCCTTTCCCTTGGTGTAAAATGCCTGAGGCAAGAAAATATGGTTTACTTTGGTACGAGGTATCTTTGGTATAAATGAGATGTGCCTGTTGGGGTATTCCTCGCATTTCAGCGATGGAACATATTGAAAAATTTATCCCGAGAACGCAACGGAATACAAAGTCAAACGTATATTCTATACGAGTTGAAAAATGGTCCGTGTAAACGGTAAAGTCAGAATTCTTACGGTTTTTTCCGTGCATGGTGTCACAAAATCTCGTACCTTAACTCCACAAAGGATCAAAATTTGTAATAGGTTTTTATGGAAGATTTGGAAAAAATGCCGATTTTTCCAATAGAAACATATTATATAATATATATTTCCGGATAACAACGGTTTTCAATCGGGAATCGTTATGCCTGTAAAATCATTTTAAGAGCATTTTTAAATTTTAGTCTTTATGTCGGGAAACACCCGTTTTTTGCTTAATCAAGGCGGGAGATTAAGGGGAGTAGCAAGGTTCTACCAAACTTAATTTTTAACGAAGAGTAAGCGAAAAAGAGAGTTTCGTAGATGAATTACCAAATTTTAAACATGCTCTAAGAGCTACAAAACAAAACCATTGAATTACTGATGGCAAAGGAAGAAAAGACGGTAGGCTTAGGAGAAATCACAATGATCCGTGATATTCTTATGGGCCAACAAATGGCCGAGTACAACAAGAAATTTGACGAGGTTGAGGGGAAGATGGGTGAGATGAATTCCGACATTAGCGGAAAGATTAAGGCCATGGAAAAAGACATGGATTCTCGCCTTAAATCTATCGAGAAGGATATGAACGCTCGCTTCGATAAGTTAGAGAATTTACTAAGAACCCACGTGGACGACCTAAACGGAAAACTTTCCCGGACGAGTAAGTCCGACAAGGAGAACCTAGGAAGGATGCTCCAGGAAATGGGCAAAAGATTATTAGAAAAGTAATGAGTTTACGGAACGCTGACATATCGGGGAACCAACCGGTTTCCTTAAATAGGGAGCCTGATCCGGCAAAGGAGCAAATCCTTTTGTCCAAACTCCGTGAAATCCTGCTGAAGGATGACCGGGGGAACATTGCCGATATACAGGATCTTATCAGCGATCAGGAAAAGTTTTCCGAGGTGGTTTCCCCAATCGTGGAATTCCATATCGAAACCATGAAGCGTAAATTCCCCAAGGAATACAAGCGCGAGGTGGAAACCATCATCGAAAGAAAAATCAAGGCATCCCAGGATGATTTGATGAATGTCGTTTATCCCGTAATGGGTAAAATGGTTCGTAAGTACGTAACCATGCAATTAGCCACCATCCGGGAAAACGTGGATAAACGTGTTTCGTCCTTCTTTTCCTTCAAGGGGATTTTCGGACGTCTTCGGTCCGTGATTTTCGGGGTGAAGGAAAGCGATATAGCCTTAGGGGATCTTGAAAAAGCGATAATAGAGGAAATCTATGTCGTTCAAAGGGATTCCGGCGTGTTGTTGGGTCACTATTCCCCTACCGAGATGTTGGATAGGGATATGGTGGCAGGAATGCTTACCGCCATCAAATCCTTCGTGGAGGATGCATTTAGAAGGGAGCAGCAGGACTTGGAGATGATCGAGTACGGTATGCACAAGATTTACATCCAAAGTTTTCCCTTATATTATGTTTCCGTCGTACTCAGTGGCCCCCTTTCGGAAAAGGAAAAGGTAGGGCTTTCTTCACGTGTGTTGGATTTTGCCGAAAAAGAGATGAACCGGTTTACGGCAAAGGATTTTGAATATTGGGATGAGTCGGAAATTTCCGAAAAATTAGTGGAACACTTCGGCGAGGATTAAAAAACCTCCGTAATTTTACCGGATTGGTTTTATTCTTGCTAAGAATGTAAGTACAAATTGCTACTTTACACCTTTGGTAAAAAGCCCCAACGTATATTCGTTTGCCGAATCTAATCGAACGTTAAATCACATGATCACAAAGAAAGTCATCCTTACCGGAAACTTTGGAGTTGGGAAAACCTCCCTTTTCAATAGGTTTGTCCACAATAGGTTTGATGATAAATACTTAACTACCATAGGGGTTAAGGTGAATAAAAAGGTAATGGAAATCAACGGGGAAGGTTTATCCATCCTCCTTTGGGATATTGCAGGAGAAGTGACACAAGACAAGGTTCCCGTTTCCTATTTTCTTGGTGCCGCAGGAATTATTTATGTATTCGATTTATCACGGCCGCTAACGTATGCCAATATCGGTAAAGATCTAGAACACTTGAAGGAAATGCTTCCCGATAGTGTCATCCGCATCGTAGGTAATAAAAAAGACCTTCTATCCGCGGAGGAATTGGAACAGTCTCTCAAGGAATTCCCTTTTGATTGTGATATCACCACAAGTGCCAAAACAGGGGAGAGCGTGGAGGATTTATTCACCAAACTCGGGGAAGCGCTCCTCGAAAGGGTTTAATCTTACAATTCCGCATGATGCGAACCAATCTACGGCACGTAAAACAGCAAAAGCTATCCAAATTCTGCCAGATCATCTTGATCGGGAAGGACGGAAATGTCGTGGAAAGTTGTGATTCCATCTTCGATACCAAAAAATTATCGGATTACGTCCCGGATTGGTTCCCGTTTATAGAGAGTATATTCTTCTCCTTGGTATCGCTTCCCGAAGACGCGGAGGAGATGGTTTTTTCCAAGGTGGAAACACCCGCGTCCTTCTTGCCGGGCTATTATGATTTTTCCTTTAATAAGGTAAACCTGCAAGGTGAATCATTTATCCTCTGGGAAATCTATGATTATACCTCCTTGTACGAGGATTTTCGTCAGTACCAGCAAAAAAGGAATGAACTTGAAATCCAACGCCAAATTTTGGCACTAAGAAACAAGAATCTAACAACCAAAAACGACATCCTTAAACGGGAAAATCTCCTATTTGAGGCAAGTAGTAAAACAGGAAAGAAAAATACTCCCGTCATTACGCCCTTTAATGCCTTGGATTTAACCACACGGGCAATCGGGACCATCTCCGGCGACGAGAAAATGGATCACGTGGAACTCATCTTGGATTTGTCCATAAAACTAGGCAAAATAGCCGGTGAGTTGAATCGTTTTGGCGAACCTGCCGAATTGCCCGAGGAACCCTCTCTTTTTAACTTGGTGGATGAGACAAGGCGCGTTGCGGATGCGCTCGAGTCCGAAGGGGACACCCCGAAAAATAGCATCCTGGTATTACCCGAAGCGAATTTCCCCAATTTGCTTATAGGTAAGAAAGGGGATATAACCCGGATCATAACGGGTTTATATAAAAACGTTCTCACATTCTCTTCCAAGGGGGAAATCAAAGTAGGTCTCTTTTCCAAGGAGGCCCAGAAGGGACGGATTACCGTCAGTATCATGATGGAAGGCGGGGAGCACCAAGAACGCAAGCCTGATATCAAAGAGGTGATTCTTAGGCTTGCCACGGTCAGGAAACTTGTCGAATTTCTCGGAGGGGAACTTATTTTAGGTACCGAAAAAGAGTTTGGGGCCCGCGCGGGATGCTACTTGCCCATGCAACTTCCGTAAATACTTTATCCAAGTTTCGTCCATGAGATTACCGATTCCCCTAGGAACGGTTTTTTTTTGCTCTTTATAGTTCTACCTTTGCCCAACCAACTTCTTACAAGGTAGTCTTATGGAGATGTTTAACGCAAAAGTTACGGGTGTTCAAGGCTGGGTTCCCGATTATGTGCTCACCAATCAAGAGCTGGAAACCATGGTGGATACCACGGACGAATGGATCTTATCCCGCACCGGAATCGTTGAAAGAAGGCTCCTTAAAGGTGAAGGGAAAGGAACCTCCGATATGGCGGTGGAAGCCGTTTCTCGACTGCTTGAAAAAACAGGTACCTCCAAGGAGGAAGTGGACCTGGTTGTTTTCGCTACTGTTACACCGGACATGGTAATGCCTGATACCGCCAATACCCTTTGTGATAAACTCGGGCTAAAAAATGCCTTTGGCTTTGATTTAAAAGCGGCTTGCTCCGGCTTTATCTACGCGGTTACTACCGCTTCGCAATTCGTGAAAACGGGTATGTACAAGAAGGTAGTCGTGGTAGGAGCGGATAAAATGTCGTCCATCATTGATTATGAAGATCGAGCTACCTGCATTATTTTCGGTGATGGAGCCGGAGCCATCCTTCTTGAACCAACCAAGGAGGAAACGGGTTTTGTGGATGCCGTCCTTAAAGGCGACGGTTCAGGTAGGCAATACTTGTATATCAAGGCGGGTGGGTCAAAAATGGAGATCACGCCCGAAGCCATCGCTAATAAGGATCATAAGGTTTTTCAAGACGGAAGACCGGTATTCAAGGCGGCGGTGAAAGGAATGGCGAATGCCATTAAGGAAGTTCTGGCGAAGAACGGTTTAACCAAGGACGACGTGTCCTGGATTATCCCGCATCAAGCCAATAAAAGAATTATTTCCTCCGTAGCCCAACAGCTGGATTTCCCTATGGAGAAAGTAACCGTAAACATCCATAAATACGGGAATACCACAGCCGCTACCATACCCCTTTGCATGTGGGAGTGGGAGCCTAAGTTCAAGAAGGGGGATTACATTATCCTCACGGCATTCGGGGGAGGATTCACCTGCGGTGCGGTATTATTAAAATGGGGCTATTAAGAGACTTAGAGCTTGTTTAAATTTTGGTCATTATGTCGAGAAGCATCAATTTTTTACTTAATCGAGGCGAAAAAATAGGGTGATAGCGGCGCTATCAAGCCCGGTTTTTCAACGAAGAGTAAGCGAAAAAGTGAGCTTCGCAGACCAATTACTAAATTTTAAACAAGCTCTTAAAACGGGTTTAGCTAACCCTTGCAAGAATCTAGCGAGGAACATCCGTTAACTAACGGCTAATTTTTATCTTTGCCTGACTTTTTCCCTCAATGGGTTTTCGAGGGAATCAAACACGTAAAAAACGATACAATGATAGGTACATCCGATATCAAAAACGGGCTTTGCCTAGAGCACAACAACGATACTTGGACCGTTGTGGAATTCCTTCACGTAAAACCCGGTAAGGGTAACGCTTTCGTTCGTACGAAATTGAAGAGTATGACTTCCGGGAAAGTGGTTGACGTAACTTTTCCGGCCGGACACAAAATCAAGAACGTTCGTGTTGAGCGCAGGAAGCAACAGTACCTGTACAATGATGACATGGGCTACCACTTCATGGATAATGACTCCTATGAGCAAATCTCCATAGAAGAGAAAATGTTGTCCAATCCCGCTTTGTTAAAAGAAGGGCAGATAGTTGATATCCTTTTCCATGCGGAAAAGAACGTGCCCTTGACCATTGAGATGCCCCAGTACATCGAGATGCAAATCACCTATACCGAACCCGGTGTAAAGGGTGATACCGCTACCAACACCCTTAAGCCCGCTACGGTGGAAACCGGTGCCGAGGTTCGTGTTCCCTTGTTTATCAATGAAGGGGATTGGATTAAGGTGGATACCCGTAACGGTTCCTACGTGGAACGAATCAGAAAATAATCAATCCCCGGAAGGGATTGAATGAACCAATTACGAAACCAACCAAACCGAAAATAATGGACGTTAAGGATATTCAAGACTTGGTAAAGTTGATCAATAAGTCCAACCTTTCCGAATTCAAATTGAAGGACGGTGAGTTTGAACTGACCATCAGGACCAAGAGCTATGCCAAGGCAAAGAACCGTGGGGAAGATAGCGCTCCGCAAATCGTGATGCCGCCGCAAGTAATGCCGGTTCAAACGCCAAGTTATACGCCACCTCCTGCCGCTGCCCCGGCTGAGGCGCCCGCACCTAAGGCTCAGGCTCCTGCGCCGCAAACCGAATCCGCCGAGGAGGACAATTCAAATTATCTTGAAATCAAGTCTCCCATCGTAGGTACTTTCTACCGTTCTCCTTCCCCGGATAAACCCGCTTATTTGAAGGTAGGCGATACCGTTGCCGCGGGGCAAGTGGTTTGTATCGTGGAAGCGATGAAGCTATTTAATGAAATCGAGTCCGAAATTTCCGGAAAAATCGTGAAAGTACTCGTGGAGGATGCTTCCCCCGTTGAGTATGATCAAGTCTTGTTCTTGGTAGACCCCAAGGGCTAGGATTGCTTTTGACGTTTCCGTAAACCCTTAGGCGCTACGGTACGTTTATTACCAACCATTACAAAAGCCGATTCGATGTTCAAGAAGATTCTTATTGCGAACCGCGGTGAAATCGCTCTTCGCATTATCCGTACTTGTAAGGAAATGGGCATCCGTACCGTTGCGGTATATTCCACCGCCGATAAGGAAAGCCTTCACGTCCGTTTTGCCGATGAGGCAGTATGCATCGGACCTCCTTCCTCCACGGATTCATACCTAAGTATTCCCAAAATTATGGCTGCGGTTGAAATTACCAATGCCGATGCCGTTCACCCCGGTTATGGTTTCCTTGCGGAAAACGCCGATTTCGCGGAGGTTTGCGGTGAATACGATATCAAGTTTATCGGTCCTAAACCGGATCAGATAAGAAAGATGGGTGACAAAATCACCGCAAAGGAAACGATGATCCAGGCAGGTGTTCCTGTCGTTCCCGGTTCCGAAGGTCTACTAAAAGACGTTAAGGAAGGGAAGAAAATCGCCAAGCAAATCAAGTACCCCATTATCCTAAAAGCCACCGCCGGTGGTGGAGGTAAGGGTATGCGCGTGGTTTGGTCCGAGGACGAATTCGAGTCCCAATGGAACATGGCGCGTAACGAGGCTAAGGCTTCCTTCGGTAATGACGGGATTTATATCGAGAAATTTATCGAGGAGCCCCGCCACATCGAGTTCCAAATCATTGGTGACCAATTCGGGAAAGTAATCCACCTCTCCGAGCGTGACTGCTCCATCCAGCGCCGCCACCAGAAATTGGTGGAGGAGTGTCCGTCCCCTTTCATGACGGATGAACTTCGTGAGCGTATGGGACAAGCCGCTATTAGGGCAGGGGAGTGCATCAATTACGAGGGCGTAGGTACCGTTGAGTTCTTGGTGGACAAGCACCGTGAATTTTATTTCATGGAGATGAATACCCGTATACAGGTAGAGCACCCGGTAACGGAGGAGGTAATCGACCATGATCTTATCAAGGAGCAAATTAAGGTGGCGGCAGGAATGCCCTTGACGGGCGATAACCGTTATCCTACCATGCATGCCATCGAGTGCCGTATCAATGCGGAGGATGTATATCGTGATTTCCGCCCTTCACCGGGTAAAATCCAATCTTTCCATTCCGCTAAAGGGCATGGGGTAAGAGTGGATACCCACGTATACGCGGGTTACTCCGTACCGCCGTATTATGATTCCATGATAGCCAAGCTCATTTGCCGTGCGCAAACTCGAGAAGAGTGCATTACCAAAATGTCCCGCGCCTTGGACGAGTTTATCGTCGAGGGTATAAAAACCACGGTTCCCTTCCATCAAATGTTGATGAAGGACGAGGGCTTCCGCAATGGTAATTTCCATACAGGGTTCTTGAATGAATTCGATATGGGCGAGGAAGGTTAAAGCGTATGCGTTCCTCGTGGTTATATGGATTTTTGCTTGTATTTAGCCTTTGTTTAGGGGCTTGTACCATCCATACGGAACCACAGGAGCCGGTTTTAGAATTAGATACCATAGTCTTTGACGAATACGCTTTTTCCTATGTTAAAGCGGATGTGATCACGGACTCTTTTTATACCAAGGAATCGGTGCTTCCCCAAGTAGGGAGGCACCGGTTTCGTTTTTTAACCCAACGCCCGGATGAGGAGTATTCCCTGCTGGATTTGGATACCCTGAACCGCCTTGCCGTACGCTCCGAAATCAGAAGACACTACGGGGATTCCTTGGAAATAAAATCCGTGGATACCCTACTTAATTTGTATGTAAAGCATTTTGTAACCAAGGCAGGAAAAGAAACCATCCTTAGAGTTGATGAGGTAGATTTTTACCAAGGGAATTGTAGGGCTACGTTTTATTCCCCAAGTCAAGGCGTTCTCATGTGCCAAGGACAAGGCAACATTTATAGATATTACAGAAAAGGGGACGGTACACCGCCAATGGTACAGGAATTGGTCTCCCGTTTAAAAGATGAATCGACGTTTTTGGATTGCGCCGGTAAGTAAATTAAAGCTATACTAAGCAATCGTGTTGCTGCCGGACAATTTTGCAACGTACTAAAAAATAAGATTTTAGATGTTAGACGCTAGACGTTAGATTTTGTCTTGCTATTTAAGCT
>JAHDDF010000274.1:4157-5940 GCA_020629475.1 Saprospiraceae bacterium | reverse complement strand
AACCTGATAAACTTGGATGGCTTGGAGAAAAAACTCCAAGCACTTTTGGCGGGCTCCAAGAAAAAAGAATCTTCCAACTAATCCTTGTATCCTTGGGTTTGTCGTAAAAATCCTAGCATTTACCCTAAAAAGGTGAATACAAAACCTTAATTTTCCCATATTCGGGAAAAGAACGACGCAAAACAATTCAAAATCTAGAGTCATGGAAGTATTCACTTGGTCATCCATCCTTTTTACGGTAAAACAACAATCCGCCGCAGTGGTGGAACGCTTCGGGAAATACCATAGTATCCGCCAGGCCGGTCTTCATTTTAAACTCCCCTTTGTAGATCAGGTTGCGGGAAGGGTTTCCCTCAAAATCCAACAATTGGACGTATTGGTGGAAACCAAAACCAAGGATGACGTATTCGTAAAGATTAAAGTATCCGTCCAATATCATATCCTGAAGGATTCCATTTATGATGCATTCTATAGGTTGGAAAACTCCCATGATCAAATTACTTCCTACGTCTTTGATACCGTTCGTGCCGAGGTGCCTAAGATGAAATTGGATGATGTTTTCGAAAAGAAGGATGATATCGCGATTGCCATCAGGAGGGATCTTACTCAATCCATGAGCGAGTACGGTTATGGTATCGTAAAAGCCCTTGTAACCGATATTGATCCTGACGCTGCGGTTAAGCAGGCGATGAACCGGATTAACGCCTCAGAGCGTGAGAAGGTAGCAGCGGAGTATGAGGCGGAGGCTGAAAGAATCCGCATCGTTGCGAAGGCTAAGGCAGAGGCGGAATCCAAGCGTCTTCAAGGTCAAGGTATCGCTGATCAGCGAAGGGAAATCGCTAAGGGACTGGAGGAATCCGTAGAGGTGTTGAATTCCGTAGGCATTAATTCCCAAGAAGCGTCCGCCCTGATTGTGGTAACCCAGCACTACGATACGCTCCAAGCAATGGGAGAGAATACCAACTCGAATTTGATCCTTCTTCCGAATACGCCGGATAACGCAAGTAACCTTTTGACCCAAATGGTTACCTCATTTGCCGCTTCCGCGAAAATCGGGGAGGAAATGAAAAATAGCACGCCGAAAAAAGGATAAACATATTCTATTTCCGGAAAGAAGCTAATGCCCGACAATTAATTTTGTCGGGCGTTTTTTATTTTAAGTAATTGAAAAACAAAGTTTTATAAAATTATTATTCAAAAGTGGTTAAATTTTTTTAGGGTAAACATAAGAATCTAATATTCGGTACCGTTTATTAGATACATTTAAAGCATCTGCCTATATCCTTGATTTTACTTCACTAAATCTCGACGCATTTACCCTTCATTCCTAGTAGGGGCGTCATTACAAAAATCATTTCGGAATTGTGGGTTCGCCTTAGGGCGGACCTCAACTAAACCACGAACGTATGTCCATTAGAATCGCAGTTCTATTGGCAATGGGGATGCTGTGCTCATTGCAAACTTTTGCCCAAAGAGGTTATGGTAATAATCCAGAATTGGAAGTAGGCCTTACCATCGGAATTACTGAATTTCTCGGTGATCTTGGAGGCGGGGACGGTAGAGGAAAATCCTTTATCACCGATACGGATTTCCGTTATACGAAACCACTTATCGGGGCTTATTTTACCAAGCATTTTAACTCAAAATTCGCCGCTTCCGCTAACCTAAACTTTACGGCGGTAGAAGGTAGTGACGAAGCAACGGATAATCCCGAGAGAAGCCGCAGGAACCTAAGTTTCAAGTCAAGGATTTTTGAATTCTACGGAATGGGGCATTATAAGCC
>JAHDDF010000274.1:0-4057 GCA_020629475.1 Saprospiraceae bacterium | reverse complement strand
ATCCAGCACCGGATTACTTTCACGGATTATATCGATGATGTAAGTGGTACTTATGCTAATCCTGCGTTGCAATCGGAAATCGCGGGCGATCTAGGATGGAGGGCACCGGAGGTAGACCCGACTTTATCGGACGTGAATCCTGAAGGACGTATCAGGGGAAATCCTGAAAACAATGATTCCTTCTATTCCATCATGTTCAAGGTAGGTTACGTCTTTTCCAAGGGCGCCGGTTTCGGAAGGCATCAATTGGGCTGCCCGATGCAACTTTGATGGTATAGTCTTGATGAAAAAAGAGCCATCCCGATAAAATTCGAGATGGCTCTTTTTTCATTTATACCTTAACCTTCAATTGGTGATTTATTTTCTCTAATAAATCCTCCGGACCGAAAGGTTTACCTACATGGTCGTTCATCCCGAATAATTTTGCTTTTTCCTTCTCCGTAAGGTAAGCGGATGCGGTTAATGCGATGATTGGCAATTCTTTAATCCGTTCGTCTTGTGATTTACGGATTTCCGCGGTAGTTCGGTAGCCATCCATTATCGGCATTTGGATATCCATTAAGGCAAGGTCGAAATAATCCTCCCCTAAACGATCCAAGGCTTCTTGTCCATTATCGGCGGTAGTTACTTGCATGCCCAACTTGGTCAACATTTTTTGTACTACCAGTTGGTTGATTTTGTTGTCCTCCACCAATAGGATTTTGGAACCTACAAGATGTGCGTAGGATTTACTTCCGTTTTCGGTCGCTTTCTTTTTCTCACCAATGAGTTTGTAGGGGAGCAGTACCGTAAAAGTGGTTCCTTCACCTTCAACTGAATTTGCCTCTATTTTTCCGTTTTGGAGATCTACCAAACGCTTGGAGATGGCTAAACCAAATCCGGAACTTCCTTCCTTGTCGTAAATATCCTCGGAAGAACGGGAGAATTTACGGAACATCTTATCGATTTGCGCCTTATCCAATCCTTTACCGGTATCTTTTACCGTCAGGAGTAATGTCATGGTTTTATTTACCAATTCATGAACCTCCACGTTGACGTCAATACTTCCTTGGTCCGTATATTTTAATGAGGTATGAATCAAGTTGGTTAATACTTGGTTTAACCTTACGGGATCACCATTCAGTTTTTCAGGAACGCCTTCGCCGAAGTTTACGTTAAGCGAAAGCCCTTTATCCCTTACCGGAAGTTTAAAGCGATCCTCGATTTCGTTCAAGGTTTGCCTAGGAGCGAAATCAACCGTTTCAAATGCGATTTTTCCGGCTTCGATTTTCGAGAAATCCAGTACGTCATTAATAAAGACCACTAGGTTATTAATGGAAAATTGAAGGGTTCTTAAATGTTCCAATTGATCCTTTCTAGGGTCCTGCTCAATCAACATATGCGTAAGACCACCGATAATATTAAGTGGAGTACGCATTTCATTGGACATGGTGGCAAGGAATTTCTCCCTAGCAAAAGACGATTGTTCAATGGATTCCCTTTCCGCCATTTCATCCACCAATTTGCGGTTTAGGTTATCCAAGGCGTTATTTTTCTCCGAAATCTCCTCGTTCTTGTTCTTGATTTCCGTGTTCTTGGCCTCCAGAAGAAGGTTATCTTTTTTCTTTCTTCTATATGAGAAGTAAAGAACGCCCGCAAGTGCTAAACCAAGCAGGACAAGACCCATGAGGAAATTCCTGCGTCTTTTACCGTTTTCGAGTTCAAGCTGTTGCTTTTCGTTTTGGTTTTTCAAATCCGTTGCCTCAAACATGGATTCGTAACGGATTCGGGTATCAGCCGTTGCTTTAGCCCTACGGATATTAAACAGCTCATCTTTTGTGGCGGAATATTTTTTGTGGAATTGTAGAGCAAGAGGATTATTACCGAGTTTTTCATAACCATCGGAAATGGCACCATAAAGATCCGGTACGATGGAGGTGGTCGGAAGTTTTTCCAGTAATTCCCCGGCGCCGGAAAACGCTTCAACCGCTTTGGAATTATTTCCAAGGGAATAATAATTCATTCCGATGCCCGTCAAGGTTTCCGCTATTCCTAAGGAATCAGGAATGTTTCTTCTTACGGCAAGAGCTTGCTCATATAAATCAACGGCATCTTCAGGGTAATTTTGCAATCGCTTGACCTGTGCCATGGAGTGGAAGGTCTCACCGATTTTTCTTTCGTCGCCAATGGATTGGAAAATACCCATCGCGGATCTTAAGCTAACGGATGCTTGCTCGTAACTCCTTAACTTGATTTGGTGGTCCGCCATGCTTTGGGCAATAACGGCGGCATCAAAATAATCCTCAAGTTCTACCTTTATGTCAAAGGCTTTTTCGTAATTAGAAATGGCAGGGCCGTATTCAGGAGTTGTCTTTGCAAGGTAAGCCCGCCCCATTTTTTCATAGAGGATGGCTAGGTTTTCCTTATCATTTTTGGATTCGAAAATTTTTTCCGCTTCCCTGAATTTTCCCAATGCAGCATCAGCATCTTTTTTAAGCAAGGAAACTTTCCCGATATTCAAGTTGGAAACGGCTATCCCTTTTTCGTCATTTAGATTTTTCTTGATTTCGTAGGCTTCATAATAAGCCTCCATCGCATTTTCATCGTCATTTCTGGAAAGAAAAACATTTCCTAGGTTATCAAGCCCTTTCGCTTCCCCCTGTTGATACCCTAATCTTTTTGCGAGTTCCACTGCTTCCCTAGCGTATTCCTTTGCCTCCGTTGCGTCCCTTTCGGCCAATCTCAGGGAACTTAATTTATTGAGGACATCGACCTTGTCTTGTCCTTGGACGGATTCCAATTTCTCCAATAATTCCTTGGGATCGGAATCACCGGCGCTAAGACTAAAGGGTATCCACAGAAGTAAAACCAGTAAATAAGGGAAGTAAAGGTTGGTTTTCATCATCAATATTATAATTCCGAAAGGATGTTTAAAGCCGGGATATGAAAAAACCGGCTCTCACTTTTGCCGCAAAAAAACCAATGTCACAAAAAAAATGGGTCAAATCCTATAAAAATCAGGCTTTAACCCTGATTTATGCAGGATTTTTTCGCACAAGATATAATACGATAATTGTGCCGGAAGGTTTCCCTATTTGGATGAAGGGTAAATAAAAAACCGTTGGAGCCGATTGGGCACCAACGGTTAATGTCTTCAATAATTAACAATTGCGATCATACGCGCTTGATCACCATTGCCGAAGCACCACCACCTCCGTTACAGATAGCGGCAAGGCCCGTTTCCGCGTCACGTTGTTTCAAAACATTATTCAAAGTGGTAAGAATCCTAGCACCGGATGTCCCTAGAGGGTGACCAATAGAAACCGCACCTCCGTGGATATTGACCTTGCTTGGATCCAGGTCCATTACCTTGTTAAAGGCAAGTGCCACAACGGAAAATGCCTCATTCACCTCAAAGTAATCGATATCGGAAATACTCATTCCCGCAGCTTTTAAAGCTTTTGGTGCCGCAAGGGTAGGGGCGGTAGTAAACCATTCCGGTTCTTGTGCCGCGTCAGCAAAAGCCACGATTTCCGCTACAGGGGTTAACCCCAATCTTTTTACGGCATCCTCGGAGGCAATGATTAATGCGGAAGCGCCATCATTTATGGTGGACGCGTTAGCTGCGGTTACCGTCCCGTCCTTGGTGAAAGCGGGGCGTAAAACCGGGATTTTTTCGAACTTAACTTTTTTGTATTCCTCATCCTCCGTTACAAGAATCGGGTCCTTTTTTCTTTGCGGCACGGAAACCCCAACGATTTCCTCAGCAAAAATTCCTTTGGAGGTAGCCTCGGAGGCACGCTTGTAGGAATTGATGGCGTATTCGTCCTGCGCTTCACGGGAGATGTTATACTTGGTAGCGGTGGCATCCGCGCAAATACCCATTGCTTGTTGGTTATAAGCATCGGTCAGGCCATCGTGTTGTAGTCCGTCAACGATTTGACCGGAACCGTATTTCATGCCCCATCTTGCTTTGGGAAGGTAAAAAGGGATGTTGCTCATGCTTTCCATTCCTCCCGCCACGGCTATTTCATTGGCGCCAAGCATAACGGACTGGGCGGCAAACATAACGGATTTC
>JAHDDF010000273.1:3998-5941 GCA_020629475.1 Saprospiraceae bacterium | reverse complement strand
ACTAAATCTTGGGGAATAAAAAAATGGCTACCGAAAATTTCGGTAGCCATTTTTTTATTCCCTTCCGGGAAGGATTAAGCTTCTGTCTCTGTAAGAACCGGAATCCTTTCCAGAATATATTCACTCATTTCCTTAAACGCCTCTTGGGATTCAGGCATAAAGAATTGACGATTGAATTGCCATACATGGGGAAGATCACCGTATTCCGATAATTTACATTGTCCACCTGAACGGATCACCGCCTTGGTAAAATTCCTGGAATCATCCCGTAACACCTCGGTTGAACTAGCAAACACCATAAAAGGCGGTAATTCGGATAAATCCGCATAAAGGACGTTTACCGAGGGGTGTTCGGGATGATAGGGGTCCTTGATATAATAAGGAACCACATGTTCTAAAAATTTGGGTATTACAAAGTGATCTTTATCCTTGTTTTCCGTTAGGCTTTCAGCTGAAACCGTAAAATCCAAGAACGGCGACATCAAACAAGAACAGTTCGGTAATTTCATTCCTAACTCCTTCATTTCTAGAAGTGCTTGAGGAATTAATCCGGCTCCTGCCGAGTCGCCCACCAATACGATTCTATCCGCCGGATATTCTTGGGACAATCGACCATAAATTCGAATGAGGTCATCCCTTCCGGCCGGGAAAGGATGTTCCGGCGCAAGCTTGTAATCAAATATGACTACGGGCAAACCGGTTTCATGAGCTACCCAACCCGCTAGCGGTCTGTGCGTATTTACGGATCCCATAAAGTAACCGCCACCGTGGACGTAAAGAATGATGGCATCATCCCTTTTCAATTCCTTTGGCGTAATGATTTCGGCTACCAGTCCTTCTAATTCAATCGGATTAATGGTAACCGTCCAAGGCGTAAAAAAGGTTTTAACGAATAAATCGTCCATATACCTCCTTACTTTTAGGAGATCGTAATCCACCTTGTCAAATGCTCGCCGGCGATACTGCATCACCAACTTAATTACTTCGTTTTGTAAGCTCATTTTATTTGGTTCTATCCCCTCGTAACCAATGGTATCAATTAAATCCGATGGATTTTTTCTCCTTGACCAAAGACTTTTCCAGGTGTGCCATCCTAAGTGCGGTAACACCGGCTTCTACCCCTTTATTTCCGTATTTCCCACCTGCCCGGTCAATGGCTTGCTGCTCGTCATTCGGTGTTAGCACCCCGAATATATGAGGAACATTCGTCATTATGGAAAGTGTTTGCAATCCTTGTGCGACAGAATTATTGATATACTCGTTGTGGGTGGTTTCGCCCTTAATTACACAACCTAGGCATACTACCGCATCATACTTGGTTTTGGAACCAATGATCTTAGCACCGGCGGGCAATTCAAAGGTGCCGGGTACTTGGACCGTTTGGATATTTTCCTCTTTTACCCCATGTTTTACCAAGGTATCATAACAACCTTCGTACAATTTATGGGTAATGTTCTTGTGCCAATCCGCTACTACGATTCCCACTTTCAATCCCGAGGAATCCGGAATATCTTTTTCTTCGTAATCGGATAGGTTTTTTAAAGCACTGCTCATGTTTCTCTTTTTTTATCGTGATACAAACCAATGGGCTTGTTATCCCAATAATAAGTCTTCAATCTCCGGATGGTTCAAAAAAATTGCCGCAAGGAGATATTCCCCTAGCGGCAATTTAGGTAAAATAAAGGTTAGTCCGTCAAAGTAACATCCCCTTTAATTACTTCGACTTTACCGTCGATATACTCCACTTCCGCCATATAAACGAATACGGCAGGATTCATGATTTTACCGTCCAGCTTTCCGTCCCATCCTAGGGTCGGTTGGTTCGGCGCGAAGTTCTCGCGCTCAAACACCAATTCGCCCCAACGATCGAAGATGCGGAATGACTTGATGTTTGCTACACTTTCATCAGCGTAAACGCTAATGAAATCATTCCTTCCGTCATT
>JAHDDF010000273.1:1364-3898 GCA_020629475.1 Saprospiraceae bacterium | reverse complement strand
ATTAGCGTATCTACAGGGAATGCACTTACCGTCAATAAATCAGGCTGGAATACAAAGATATCCTCGTTAACGATACAGCCATTAGCGTCTTGTACATAAACCGTGTAATTTCCTGCTTCCAAGCCTTGGAAAATGGTATCAGGAACAAATGTCTCCCCATCCATGGAATAAGAATACGGCTCAATACCACCGCTTACGGAAGCTATGTTTATGGAACCGTTATTCTCGCCAAAGCATCTTACACTGTCTGCTTCCAGCACCGGAATAATCAAATCAGGTTGACCAACGGTGATCGTTTCAGTAGCTACACAACCATCAACATCCGTAACGGAAACCTCGTAGGTCCCGGCACAAAGATCAGCAGCGGTTTGTGTAATTTGACTTCCCGCATTCACGTCCCATTGATAAGAGTAAGGCGGCTGACCGCCGGAGGCGGTAACGGTTGCCTCGCCATCACAAGCCGCGAAACACTCCGCATCAATGGCCGTTATCCCATCAATAACCAGGGTGGTAATATTCGCGATATTAACGTCAAGCGTCCCCTGACATCCGTTAGCATCAATTGCGGTAACCGTATTTAATCCTGAACATAAATCATCCGGGGAATCAGTGGCATTACCGTTTGTCCATACAAAGGAATATGGGCCTGTTCCTCCTGAAGCCGTTACTAAGGCACCACCATCACAAGCCGCACAATTAGAAGGTGTTGAACTCACCAACGTTACTACTACAGGAGTCGGTGCATTCACCGTATAATTCCCGTTAAAGGAACAGCCATTGGCATCCTCTACGGTTAAGGAGTAATTATCCGGTGAAAGATTAGTAGCCGTAGCTCCCTGCCCTGCTGCATCACCGGACCAAGTAAACGTGTATGGAGGTGTTCCGCCGGTAACACTTACCGAAATCGATCCGTCAGTGGTATTGGAACAACTTGCGTCATTTACACCGTTTAAAGCCACCGTCATTGCCGTAGCGGGTTCTGAAACGGTGTAGGTTTCGGTCATGGAACAACCACCGGCATCCGTAATGGTAACAGTATAATCTCCGGCAGTAAGATTAGTAACCGGGTTGGCTCCTACCCCACCCGACCAAACATAATTGAACGGAGGATTATCCCCTGTCGTTGTCATCAGGATTTCACCTGAGGCATCACCCGTACAAAGGACATTGGTAATGGTTGGAACCGGATCAATAATGAAGCTTGACGTAATGGTAACTGTTGTCGTTGCGGAACAATTATTATCGTCCGTAACGGTAACAGTATAAGTTCCATCAAGTAAACCGGTAGCCGTAGCCGTGGTTTGAACCGGTGTGGTTGACCATTCATAGGTATAATCGGCAGCGAGCGTACCCCCTGTTCCTGAAGCGGTAGCTTGTCCGTTCGGTACGGTACAATCGGTTTGTTGCTGATCCATTACAGCAGAAGCAATTACTGCCGTTGGTTCACCCACGGTTGTTGAAATAGTTGCCGTACAACCATTATCATCCGAAACGGTAACCGTGTAACTTCCTGCCGGAAGACCGATAGCTGACGGAGTGGTTTGTACGGGAACCGTATTCCAAGCATAAGTATAAGTGGGTGTTCCTCCTGCCGGGGTAACGGTAGCCGAACCATCCATTCCTCCATTACAACTTACTAGGGAAGATGAGATGGTAAGGGTAACCTCTGAAGGTTCTCCAACTGTTGCTTGTGCCGTTGCGGAGCAGTTATTATCATCGGTAACGGTAACGGTGTAGGTTCCTTGACTCAAACCGGTAGCGGTGGCAGTAGTTTGAACAGGAGTAGTGGACCAAGCATATGTATAATCACCTACAACCGTTCCTCCTCCCGGAGTAACCGTTGCCGTTCCTTCGGCTGAACCAAAACAAAGTGCATCAGTAGCGGTCGCGGAGGCGGTAACTTGGGTTGGTTCCCCAATGGTGTGGCTTGAAGTCGCCGTACAACCATTTAAGTCCGTAACCGTAACAGTGTATGTATTTGCGGCTAACCCCGTTGGGTTTGCGTCACCTGTCGCACCATTGTTCCAGGCATATGTATATCCGGGTGTTCCTCCTTGTACATCAATGGAGATAGTACCATCAGCGGAACCAAAACATAATGCATCCGAGGTGGATAATTCCGTAATAGTGATTACGTCTGGTTCCCCTACCGTATACATTTCAATTTGTGAACAACCATTAGCATCGGTAATCGTAACGAAATAATCACCCGCAGCTAGACCCGTAGCAGGATTGGTCATCAAATTATTTGACCAATTATAACTGAATGGTGGACTATCACCTGTTGTAGTGAGTAAAATTTCTCCTGTAGCCGAACCGTTACAGTCCGCATCCGTGATGGTTGGAACCGGCGTAATAACGAATGTTGAAGTTACATCAACGCTAGCAGTGGTGGAACATCCATTATCATCCGTTACCGTGACTACATATGTGCCTGCTGTTAGACCGGTAGCCGTTTGTGTAGTTTGAACCGGTGCGGTACTCCATGCATAAGAATAAGGTGGTGTACCGTCCATCGGTGTAGCCGTTGCCTC
>JAHDDF010000273.1:0-1264 GCA_020629475.1 Saprospiraceae bacterium | reverse complement strand
GTAGCAGTAGCTTGACCATCCGCACCTCCAAAGCAAGAAACGTTTTGATCTACCATAGCAGATGCGGTAACCTCGGTAGGTTCGGTAATGGTAACATCTGCCGTAGCGGAACATCCATTATCATCCGTAACCGTGACCGTATAAGTTCCTTGGGCAAGACCTGTTGCCGTTGCCGTAGTTTGTACCGGTACCGTAGACCATGCATAAGCATAATCCGCAGCAATGGTTCCACCTGCACCCGTAGCAGTAGCAGAGCCATCATTTCCGCCAAAACAAGTCACATTTTGATCAACGGTTGTTGAAGCAGTAACCTCGGTAGGTACGGTAATGGTAACATCAGCGGTAGCGGAACATCCGTTATCATCCGTAATCGTAACCGTATAAGTTCCCATGGTCAAACCTGTTGCCGTAGCTGTAGTTTGTACAGGCATGGTGGACCAAGCATAAGTATAATCTCCCGCAATGGTTCCTCCTGATCCGGTAGCGGTAGCGGAACCATCATTTCCACCAAAACAAGTTACGTTTTGGTCAACGGCAACAGCAGCCATTACTTCGGAAGGTTCGGTAATTGTAACATCCACGGTTGTAGAACAACCATTGTCATCCGTAACGGTTACCGTGTAGGTTCCCATTGTTAAACCTGTTGCAATTGCAGTGGTTTGCGCGGGTACGGAAGACCAGACGTATGAGTAATCAACAGCGACAGTCCCTCCCATCGGAATAACTTCCGCGGAACCATCATCTCCTCCAAAACAAGATACGTTTTGGATAACACCGGTGGATGCCGTTACCTCAGTGGGTTCTCCTATCATTACCGTTCCGGTAGCGGAACAACCATTGTCATCCGTAACCGTAACCGTATAAGTCCCCAAGGTCAAACCTGTAGCGGTTGCGGTATTTTGAACCGGCACGGTAGACCATGCGTAGGTATAATCAGCCGCAATGGTTCCGCCCGCACCTGTTGCCGTAGCGGAACCATCATCACCACCAAAACAGGAAACATTTTGATCCAAGGCAGTAGCAACCGTAACTTCAATAGGTTCGGTTATCGTTACATCAGCGGTTGAAGAACAACCGTTATCATCCGTAACGGTTACGGTATAAGTCCCTTGGGTAAGACCCGTTGCAGTAGCCGTATTTTGGATGGGCACAGTTGACCACGCGTAGGTATAGTCCGTCATTACCGTTCCACCTAGAGCGGAAGCCGTAGCTGAACCATCATTTCCGCCAAAACAGGATACATTTTGGTCAACAGCCGTTGACG
>JAHDDF010000006.1 GCA_020629475.1 Saprospiraceae bacterium | reverse complement strand
TAACAGGATTCGCTACCGCCGTTTTTTTCTCCGCCGCAGGCGGAATTTTTTTTCAAAAATCGATCAATAAGGTGCTTTCCGTGCTAATGTTGATAGCCGGTCTAGCTTCAGGAATCGGATTTATTGGCGTAGGGCTTACTCCTTGGGATTTATACTTTCCGCAACATGTTTTTTGCGTGGATCTCGGATTTTATTGCCTGCTTTTGGCTTGCGTCCTTTTTATGGTAAATATTTACCTCAGCCATGATTTTCCTAAGGGGTACGGGCATTATATGATAATGGTTTGTTTGGTTCTTGTAGGTTATATACTTCTTTTAAAACTGGGTCCAAAACCCGGAGAATCCGAACAAGCCTTGATAATTCAAGTAGCGGGACAAAAAATCATCGTATACTTATTGATTATAACGACCATGATACTTGCCTTCGGTTCAAAGAAGGTGCTAAACAGAAGAATCAAAACATGATGCAGGATATTTGGAATAGATTAGACAGTTGGTTGGAGGGGAAAGAACTCGGGGATTTTGCTAACGGTGCCGATGAAAGGGACATCAAAAAATTAGAACGAAGATTCGGGGAAGTTCCCCAAGAATTAAAAGATTGCTTGGCTATCCATAATGGTCAAAAAGAAGACGTCCCAATCCTGTTTGATGGTGTTGATTCCTTCGTATTGTTATCCGCAGAGCAGATGATTGACTCCGAGGAACAAGCGGAGCAATTCCTGAAAATTTGGCGAAGCATGGATGGGGAAGAGGAAACCGAATTCCCCGAAAAGCGCGCGCCCATTTTTAAGTTTCCTACGGGGTATATGTTTATGGATTTATCAAACGGGGAATTACATACCGTTTCCCTGGAATCCGATTACTATACTTATTCCTCCCTTTCAGCATATTTGGATTTAATTGCCGATTGCCTTGAGGCGGGGCGATATAGAATCGGGGATTTTGGCGTATTGCAAAATACCACGGTTGATGTAATCTGGACGGAACTGAGAAACAACAAAACCTTCATATCCAATTTCCGACCGCCTTATTCCGAACTTCCTGAACTTAGGCACCGGTTCCAAGATTTCCTCAATACACATTTTGACGGCTTACTCACGGTTGACGTAAACGAGCATTTTGATACCACTTACCGGAAATGCCATAACGGTCAAATCGAGGATAAAGGAATTTTTAATATTGATGGTATGGATTACTCCATGGTTAGCCTTGAGGACTCCATGGCACTTTACGAAAAAGGTTTTAAGGAGCGAGCGGAAGGAATGCTTCCCGTTTTCATTAACAAGGAAACCCGAACGGCTATTTTAATGGATATTGCGGAACCCGGTGAAAATAGTAGCTACCTCCATAAATGGCAAAAAGACAAACCCTTGGAGGATTTGCCTTTCGACTACCTGGATATCTTATTGGGAGCCTTAGGGAATTAAAACATTTCCTAGGCTTATACTTCTCTATTGCGGAATCATACCACCACAACCGGAATAATCCCGTGGGGGAATGTTCTTGCGTCCACCTTTTACGTTGGACATCTCATCCTTATCCAAAACTTTAATATTAAGTTTTGGCTTAGATTCCTCTTTCTTGCCTCCTCTAAGGAAGCTAAGTATGCTTTTGGCTTTTTTCATTGGTTTTCCACGTTTTGTTTCGTGAAATCTCAGTATGCAATCAGTATATAATCGTTTCGCTGATACTAAGTTATTTGAAAATGGCAATACTTCCGCATCCGGGAGTACTTTTTTTTATATTAATTTCTTGCATAACTCACCGAATAACATAGAGTTATGTCAAAAAAACAGAATATCAATACATAATCATTTACAAAAACCACAAATACACATATTCTTTTTTCATAAATAATACTTACGCCCTGTCAGTTCCTTATTATTAAAAAATATTTTTGTTGAAAAAAACACATTACACGCTCACATTTTTCTCTTTTTTCATCTATGATATAGGTGTTAAGATGCAGAAATGGATTAAAACATTTTTAAAACAAAAAATTAAAAAAAATCGTTCCCTGCTTGACAATTAAAAACAAATGATTTATAATTGCGTAAAGTTTAAAGGAAATGCCTACATGGAAAATTAAGTGCTTTCCTTTTTTGTAATTTTAGATTGAAGAGGAAAAATCCCTTCATTTTAGTTTCAAACATCCTTATTTACAGATGGCAAAAGAATCAAAAGAGCAAAGCGCTAAACTCAAGGCTTTACAGCTCACGGTAGAAAAACTAGATCGTACCTACGGAAAAGGTACGGTAATGAAGCTCGGCGACAAGCAAGTGGTCGAGTCCGATAAAATATCAACCGGCTCCTTAACCTTAAACCTCGCTTTGGGGATAGGTGGTTTTGCCAGGGGACGTGTAGTTGAAATTTACGGTCCTGAATCCTCCGGTAAAACAACTTTGGCTATCCATGCCATTGCCGAGGCACAAAAGGACGGTGGTATTGCCGCTTTTATTGATGCTGAGCACGCATTCGATCGTACCTACGCGGAAGCTTTAGGTGTTAATACCGACGAGCTTCTTATTGCGCAACCCAGTTACGGTGAGCAAGCACTTGAAATCGCGGAACACCTAATCCGTTCCGGTGCTATCGATATTTTGGTGATTGACTCCGTTGCGGCATTGGTTCCTCGTGCGGAATTAGAAGGTGAAATGGGTGAGTCCAAAATGGGTCTTCAAGCTCGTTTGATGTCCCAAGCGCTTCGTAAACTTACGGGTACCATTGGTGCGCATAATACTTGCTGTATTTTCATCAACCAATTGCGTGAGAAAATCGGTGTAATGTTCGGTAATCCCGAGACTACCACCGGTGGTAACGCTCTTAAATTCTACGCTTCCCAGCGTTTGGATATTCGCCGTTCCGGTTCCGCTATCAAGGATAAGGAAGGAAATGTAGTGGGTAACCACGTAAAGGTGAAAGTAGTGAAAAACAAACTAGCCCCTCCATTCCGTATTGCGGAATTTGACATCATGTACGGTGATCTCTAAGACGGGTGAAATCGTTGATTTGGGTGTACAATACGAAGTGGTGAAAAAATCCGGTGCTTGGTACGCTTATGATGACGCCAAGATTGCCCAAGGCCGCGAAGCGGCGAAAAACTTCTTCCGTGACAATCCGGAAGTCGCCCTTGAGGTAGAGCAAAAAATCATTGCGAAAGTAAAAGGTATCTCCTTGGAGGAAGTCCAAGGAAAAACCAAGGAAACGACAGAGACTGCTAAAGCATAATCCTTTCTAATAGATGAAAGCTTAATCAAGCTTTCAAAAAAAGGAACGCCCCGCCGGCATATGCTAGCGGGGCGTTTCCTGTTGAACGTATATCTTCTACTTATCTTATAACTCTTTTCTTAGTCTTGCTACGGGAACATTCAATTGCTCCCTGTACTTTGCCACGGTTCTACGGGCGATGTTGTAACCACGCTCCGTTAATAACTCCTTGAGTTTTTCATCGGAAAGCGGCTTGCGCTTGTTTTCATTGGCAATAATATCCGTAAGGATCTTTTTCACCTCCAAAGTGGATACCTCCTCTCCGGATTTGGTTTGTAGGGATTCCGAGAAGAAATCCTTCAAACGCTTGGTCCCGAATTCCGTTTGAACATACTTGGAATTTGCCACACGGGAAACGGTGGAGATATCCAAGCCCGTCATTTCCGCGATATCCTTTAAGATCATCGGTCGTAGTTTACGTTGATCCCCGGTAAGGAAAAAGTCATATTGCAACTGAAGGATGGCGTACATGGTTTTATACATGGTTGCCTGACGCTGCTTGATGGCATCAATGAACCACTTTGCGGAATCTATTTTTTGCTTGATGAACATCACGGCATCCTTCTGCTTCTTATCCGTACGTCTACCCATTTTCTTGTTTCCTTGGTAGGACGTAAGCATATCCTTGTAGTGATCATTGATCCTAAGATCGGGAGCATTGCGGGAATTAAGTTCCAGATCTAGTTCACCGTCACGATTGGTAATGGTAAAATCGGGAACGATATAATGCACCGCACGGGAATTGCTTCCGGAAGAATAACCACTAGCGGGCTTAGGATTTAATTTTAGGATTGCTTCAATCGCTCGTTTAAGCTGACGCTCGTTGATGTTTAGTTGGCGTTGAAGACGGGCATAATGTTTCTTGCTGAATTCGTTGAAATGCTCGGAAAGTATACGAAGCGCTAAACGAATGGGCGCTTTTTCCTCAAAAGTGAACACCTCGGAGTCATTTTTTCTTTCTAATTGCAAAACCAAGGCCTCTTGAAGATTTCTAGCCCCTACACCCGGGGGATCAAAGGTTTGCACCTTTTTAATCATTGCCATGATTTCCTCTTCGGTAGCAAAAATATTTTGCCCGAACATTAGATCATCCACTATGGAAATGGGTTCACGACGGAGGTAGCCATCATCATCAATACTACCTACTACTTGCTTTGCGATTGTGATTTCACGCTCATCATTCAAACGCAGTAGCCCCAATTGACGAATCAAATGTTCATGGAAGGTATTTTCTACCGCCATGGGCATGGTCTTATCCTCGTCGTCGGGGGAGTAATTATTAATGTTTAGCTTATAGGATGCCACATCATCCTCCAGATAGTCGTTGATGTATTCATCCAACTCAATGGAATCATCCTTGGGTGCCTCGAATTCGTCAGGAGCGGGTTCACCGTCCTCCTTGGACTCCTTTTCCCCTTTCATGAAACGTTCGTCATCCCTGAGATCATCAGATGAGGATTCCGAGAGGGAGTTTTCCCCTTCCTCACTTTCCTCCAAGGCAGGATTAGCCTCTAACTCCTCCTTGATTCTTTGCTCCAAAGTAGCCGTAGGAATCTGCAACAACTTCATGAGTTGAATCTGCTGCGGGGAGAGTTTCTGTATGATTGCAGTTTTCTGTACCTGTTTGATCATGGCGCGGAATTTGATAGCGTTACAATGAAGTTTTGATACTTTTTAGTGTAACGTGACGATGTAAAAACAATCTGTAAAATGGTGTTCTTGGTATAAGATGGATAGTTGGGCTAATTCCACACTGATTAACAGTTAAAAAAGAATTAAAAATTAATCAGATATTTAAAAATTTCGCTCTAACATCAAAAACCATGCCATAAATATATGCACTTCATTCTAATCTGTCAAGTCCTTTAAGCAAATTCGTATCAATTCTGTCTCAAATCCCTTATTTAAAGCGTAATCAAAGAGCTTTTTTCTTTTCTTATACCGGTCTTTTTCTCTCAAACTCCCGCTTTTTTTCACAAGAAGCTCCATCAAAACCCCCAGGTATTCCTCTTCATTAATTTCGGATAATCCTTTCTTTAAACAATAAGGTGAGATATTCCTGAACTTAAGCTCCCTTGTAATTTTTACTCTTCCCCATTTCTTCATCCTAAACTTGCCTCGGGCATAACTACGTGCGAAACGTTCCTCATTTAAAAAATCATCTTGAATCAGGGATACTATAATGTCCTCAAGATCGTCACCATACATTCCTAGATCCAGAAGCTTGGAACGTACTTCCTTGTGGCAACGATCCTGATAAGCACAATAGCGCTGCAATTTCTCCAAGGCGGTAGTTTTACCTACGTATCCTTTCTTATTTTTCTTTTCCACAATGGGGCAATTTCAGGAATATCCTTTATCCGATAATACTAACACTTAGTCAATAACAGACGTTCAGTGCTTTACGAATGATTCATTTGCGGATAATTCATAATCCGGTGATCTTATTAACAAGTTTTTCCACAATTGTTAATAATTCGGCTTTCGCAGCCAATATGTCACATAAAGTAAGGCACCAAAAAGAATCAAGGCAAAAGCTTGATGTAATACACCGTAAACAACAGGAATAGAGCCTATTGAATTCAGAACGGTAATGACTCCTAGGAAAAACTGGATTCCTAACAAAATTACTAACACTACATTCCCTTTGGATAATCTTTCACTTGGATTCTCCTTCCTAATTCTAAAAAATAACACTAAAATCATGATTGTCAGCAAATAAGCTGTACCTCTATGGAATACTTGAATCCATGCTTGCGGAGTAGTATACTTCTCATAATCAACAAAGTTATCCACACCTATCTGCTTATTATTCAACAATTGATGATACAATTGATCTCCCTCAACAAAAAACGGAAAATGTGGATGAACCAGCCCTGCTTTTGTTCCTGCCATTAATCCACCAAGGAGAATTTGTAAAACTAGAACGCCTCCTACCCAAAAAGCTAGTCTTCGGGTTTTCAACATGTTTTTCAACGGTCTTTCAGGAAAACGTTGCAATAAATAAGTCCACCATAAATAACCAAAGAGAAGGGTAGCAATGGTCAAGTGAGCAATAAGCCTATAGGCACTAACCCGTGTACGCAATATCTCGGACTCCAGCTCGCTTTGGGTGTTTTGTATGCCGCTATCCACCATCAACCACCCCATTATTGCCGCCGAGGCGGCTAAAAGGATGACAATGCCCAATCTAAGCAGTATTTTCTTGGAGAAATACCCACGAAAAAGGAAATACATAAACGGGAAGAAAAATATAAGCCCCATGGAACGCGCCCAAAAGCGATGAAACCATTCCCAGAAATAGATAACCTTAAATTCCCCAAGCGTCATATCCGGGTTCTTAATCTCGTATTGATGCTTGGCGCCCTCCTTGTATTTCTCGAAGGCGATATTCCAGTCATCCGTGTTTAGTGGCGGCAGGGTTCCTTTTACTACCTCCCATTCCGTAATGGATAAACCGGAATCCGTTAAACGGGTTATGCCGCCGACAACGATTTGTCCAAGAACAAGTATCATCCCCACCAATAACCAAGCGGATACAATTTTCCGTCCCTTGTCCTGTAGTTCAATATTATTTAAAATTCCCATACTCATTCAACTTAGATAATTCAATTCCGGATACAACACAAAGATCAAGGAAAACAAAATCATTTTGTTTTCTCCAACACGCTCTCTATAATGATCTATGATAATTAAGAATGTTTTTAAATTTTAAAAAAGCCTCTTATCATCAGTAGTGTTAGTTCGTGGAAAGAAAACGGGAAATTTCTTTTGTAAAGCCGGTTTGAACAATCCACGTTTTTATCCTACCGGAAAGTTAACATCAAAAAGTGCTGAAAGAGAGTAATTAACAGGGTTATCAACAGCCTGTGGAAAAACTACTAACCCGGTAACTTTTTTAATGGGGAAAACCGGTAAGTCTTTTTTATCGTGGAAAACGATAGTGGATATCCACCAAAATTAGCAGTATGGATATGTTGACTTGCTTTTCCTTAGTTTCTTTTGTGGAATGCTGTGGGAAACGTGTAGGTTTCCGGACATTCCTCCACATATTTAATGTTAGTAAATCCACGACATAAGTTGCTAGTAATTAATTATATGTAAATTAATTTAAAGTATTTTGTGGAGAAGCAATTATCCACGTATGCACGGATTTGTTTTGGAATCCCGTTGGTAAATATATTCCGGTGTTGGTAAACCGGAATCATTGATCATTAACAAACATCTTATCCTAAATATCGTTTCCGGTTTGGATATTGTCGTGCTATTGCATTACAGCTTATACTTTATATAAACCATGTTGAAATCACGTATTTTCCTAGTGTTATTCACACTATTGGCAGCTTGCCCTGCCTTAACCGGTCAAAATGAATCCATGTACAAAGCGGAAAATCTTTCGGAGCATCGCTCCTTTCAAAAGTACTTTGACCATGCGGACGGAAAGATTGCCTACATAGATATAGGTAAAGGTGAACCGATTCTTTTATTGCATGGTGTTCCCACATCATCTTTTATGTACCGAAAGGTCGCCCGGATTTTAGTTGCGGAAGGTTACCGCGTTATCATGCCTGATATGTTGGGCTATGGCGGAAGTGATAAACCGGAAGGATACGAAATATATTCACCGGCAAGACATGCCGAAAGACTGAAGGGATTAATGGATCATCTCGGAATCAAAGAATGGAATCACGTACTTCATGATGCCGGTGGATTATGGACTTGGGAGTTGATCGGAAAGCATCCAAAATCCATTAAAAGAATGACGGTTTTGAATACCATCGGTAAGGGATTTGAACCGCCGGTGAATTTCAAAAAGGATAAGGCTTGGGGCAAATTTATTTTGTCTCGATATAAGACTCGTTTTCCGGGAAAGATGATAATGGGGAATACATTGAAGAAGGGAAGCGGGAAAATGAAGTTTTCCAAGGAAGAGAAATTAGCATATTGGACACCCATGCGTGAAGGAGGAAACAAAGCAATTTATGCCTTCTTTACCGATTTTGACAATACGCTTAAAAATTTGGAAACCTATCATTCTTATATGAAGGCTTCGGGAATTCCGGTTTCCTTGGTTTGGGGTGAGGATGATCCTTTTCTTCCTGCCGATAAAATTATGGATAATATTGCTGAGAGCTTCGGGGTTTCAGCGGAGAACAAACACATTGTTCCGGGAACCCATCACTTTATTGCGGAGGAAAAACCGGAAGATGTGGCTAAATTGATTTCGACATTCTTTAATTAAGATCACCATGTGCGGTAGGATGTCTTTTTCTTTTAAAAAGGAAGGCTTGAAGAAGAAGCTTCCTGATATTGAAATTAATTTTGAGCCCATTATTAGTTACAATGTTTGTCCTACCCAAGCCGTTCATGGTGTAGCCCAAGGTAAAAAACAATTGGGATTGATGACTTGGGGATTTCCTGCTTATGGTTCCGGAAAACTATTGATCAACGCCAGAAGCGAAACCGTTTTTGAAAAAGCATCTTTTAAGTATGATATTTTACCTCGACGATGTTTGATCATCGCTGATTCATTTTATGAATGGAAACGGGAAGGAAAGGATAAAATGCCTTACCGTATCCTGTGGAAAAATCAAGAAGAACCCTTGGTTTTTGGTGGCATTTACAAGGAGAAAGTTGAAGGGGGAATGTTGCTCCAATCTTGCGTAATTCTTACTACGGAACCCAATGCTGAAATGAGTACCGTCCATAACCGTGCACCGGTTTTATTACAAGGAGATGATCAAATGGAATGGCTGGAAAATATTCCTGCTTCCCGCATTTCCGAACTCATGCGTCCACTCCCTGATGATAGCCTACATATATATAAGGTGTCAAATGCCGTAAATAAACGGACGAACAATTACCCGGAACTTCATCGAGAATTGCCTGAACAACCTACTTTGTTTTGAGATTGTAATTTTATGAAGAAAGAGGTTTTATCTTTCCTCCTTAATAATGCTACATCATGCGTGTATTGATTCAAAGAACGGGTAGTGCCTCCGTAACGGTAGACGGTGAAATCATTTCCGAGATTGAAAATGGTTTGCTTGTTTTATTGGGAATAGAAAATGAGGACGGAAAAGAGGATATAGAATGGCTTTGCCGGAAAATCGCGAACCTAAGGATATTCAATGATGAAAACGGAGTCATGAATAAATCCGTTATGGATGTAGATGGTGATATTATCGTAGTGAGCCAATTTACCTTGCATGCCTCAACAAAGAAGGGGAACAGACCGAGCTATATCAAAGCGGCAAAACCGGATGTAGCAATCCCTTTGTATGAACAATTCGTGAAATCATTGGAGTTTACGATTGGTAAGAAGGTCGGGACGGGTTCCTTTGGTGCGGATATGAAAGTGCGTTTGATGAACGATGGTCCCGTCACGATTTGGATGGACAGTAAAAACAAGGAATAATGACGATTAAAGAGGCACAGAAAATAGTAGATGAATGGATCAATTCCGTTGGTATCCGATACTATAATGAATTGACCAACACGGCTATCCTTACTGAAGAAGTAGGGGAGGTGGCACGATTAATGGCTAGGATTTATGGTGAACAATCCTTCAAAACCAAGGAGCAGGAAGATTCCGCCATGGATGATTTAGGTGCGGAAATGGCTGACGTGCTTTTTGTTTTGATTTGCTTGGCGAACCAAACGGGAATTGATCTCACGGATGCCTTGAAAAAAAGCTTGGATAAAAAAACGAAGCGGGACAAGGAAAGGCACGCGAACAACCAAAAATTGAAATAAGGCATCTATTCAACAAGCACTAAAGGATACCTCGGTAACAATTATCTTTTCCTTAGCGTTATTCCTCTAAATCTCATTCATGGGAAGAGCCATTCAAATAGCCCGGATTTTCGGGATTCCGATCAAGTTGCACTGGACCTATATCCTAGTGTTACCGGCGGTTTACATGATATGGACGCAAGATGGTTTGGGGACGGATGCCATCATTTTCTTTAGTATTCTTTTTATTCTGCTTACCGTATGCGTGATTCTCCATGAGTTGGGCCATGCTGTAATGGCGAAACGTTTCGGGATAAAAACGGATGATATTATTCTTTCCCCTTTATTTGGCGTAGCAAGGATCCGGCAAATGCCCGAAGCCCCGACCCGTGAATTTTGGGTAGCGGCAGCCGGTCCATTGGTGAATCTTGTGATTTGTATTTTTTTGGCAGGATACCTATTGGTTTTTGCCCCTACTACGGTTGAGCAAATTTCCACCGGATTAACTGATGCCCTCCAAGGAAAAGCCAACCTTCCGGGCCTGGAAAATGCCGCGCGTTTTGAATTGGGAATGGCTATTCTTTTCATTATCAATTTGGTTTTGGTAGTATTTAATTTAGTACCGGCCTTGCCTATGGACGGGGGAAGGATGTTCCGTGCCGGACTGAGTATTTTTACGGATAAACTTACCGCTACGCGTATTGCTACTTTCGTGGCACAGATGTTCGTGATTCTATTGTTTGGCGTTGCATATTTTACGGGGCAGTGGGTACTCGCGATTCTAGCCGCATTTATATTTATTATGTCCGGGCAAGAATTACGGGTAACCCGTGAAGAGACTTTCCGTAAACAATTTACTCTTGCGGAAGTAGTAAAAACCAATTATACACCCTTGAATTCATTCAGTACCCGAACCGAGGTCAAGGAATTGATGGATAGGGGCTTCGAGCGTAATTTTGCCGTTTTTGATAATGAAGGAAAATTAAGCGGAATCCTTACGGAAAATGAATTGGCACGTTGGTTTAATACCCCTAATTCAGGTGTTGGAAATGATATTGAGATATTTGTACGCCGTGATTTTATTTATCTCACACCTGATATTTCCTTGGATAAGGTCATCACCAATATGAGGAATTCGGAACTTGGAATGCTTCCCGTTTTGATGGAAGACAAAAGCATCGGGTTAATTGATTCCGACAGCGTCTTTGAATTTTTGAAATTCAGGAAAAAATTAAGAAGCTAAGTATTTACTAATTCGAGAAAATTCTGAAAATTGCATTCTTAATTTTCTTGGATGAAGAATACCTATCTGAATCTTATTGAACAAACCTTTGACTTCCCGCAGAGGGGCTTTGGTTTACAAGATGATTCATTGCGCTACCATGGAATTGATTTGGTGGCATTGTTGGAGGAGTATGGTTCTCCATTGCGCATTACTTATTTGCCGTCTATCGGAAAACAAATAAATAAGGCGAAGGAATTGTTCCGGGACGCTATGGCGCAATACGTTTATGATGGTAATTATCAATATTGCTATTGTACCAAAAGTTCACATTTTAGTTTTGTTTTAGAGGAAGTCCTTCAGCATGACGTGCATCTTGAGATATCTTCCGCGTTTGATATTGATATTATTAAACACCTTTGGCAAAACGGAAAAATTCCCAAGGATAAGATTATCATTTGCAATGGCTTTAAGCCGCAAGGGTATCTGGAGAAAATTCTGGAATTAATGCACAAGGGCTACAATAGGGTAGTGCCTGTTTTGGATAATGCTTCCGAGTTTGATTATTTGGCGCAAAATTTTGATGGTGAAAAATGCGAATTAGGAATTCGTGCCGCTACGGAAGAGGAACCTAAATTCCAGTTTTATACTTCTCGCTTAGGAATGCGTCGGGATCAAATTCTCTCCTTTTATAGGGATAAGATCAAAGACAATCCAAAGTTCGAATTAAAAATGCTTCACTTTTTTATGGATGCAGGAATCCGTGATAGCATTTATTTTTGGAATGGATTTAAACGTAGCATTAAATTATATACCAAATTAAAATCCATTTGCCCTACATTAAATTCATTAAATATAGGAGGCGGTTTACCCGTACAGCAATCCCTTGGTTTTAATTATGATTATTCCTACATGATTGGGGAAATGATCAGAATCATCAAGGAGGCATGTGATGAGAATAATATTCCCGTTCCTAATATTTATACGGAATTCGGGACCTTTACCGTAGGGGAAAGTGGCGCTGTTTTATTTTCGGTTATTGGTTCCAAACAGCAAAATGATTCGGAGCTTTGGTATATGATTAATAATTCATTAATGACGACGCTTCCGGACACCTGGGGAATTGATCAACGCTTTTTATTATTGCCATTAAATAAATGGAATAATGAAGTTACCCGTGTAAATATCGGAGGTATTACTTGTGATAATTCCGACTATTATAATTCGGAAGCACATATTAGTCAACTGTTTTTACCCAAGGTTAGAAAGGATGCAAAAACCCCATTGTACCTAGGTTTTTTCCATACCGGTGCATATCAAGATAATATATCCGGGTATGGAGGTTTGAAACATTGTTTGATTCCGTCGCCGGCTCATATTACAATAAAAGAAAAGGATGGGGAATTAAAATATAAGCTTGAATATTCAAGTCAAAAGGTAGAGGACATGATGAATATATTGGGATATTATAAATAACCTTATTGTAATATTACTTTTTTGTATTTAGATAAGAAAGCGTATTCCGAATTTTCGAAATACGCTTTTTTCCTTTAATGTGGTTGTGAAAAATAAATTTACCAAGGCCGTGGTTCTAAAATGTGAGTGGAACTTCCACCGGATTTTTTAGTTGACGGCTTTGTTTTCGTGCCTTGTTTCGGTTTGCTTTTTTTGTTCGATTTTGAAAAACAAACCATCATACTTTATACTGTTTAATTCATAGAAAATTACTTCGTATGTGTTTTTGTTTTATTTCATAAAATATGCCAATGTTTAAATGATATGACTCATTGTTTTAATGTAGGTTTAAATTGTCTACCCAAATTTTCGGGAAAGAACAATTTTAACACTCCATCTTGCTTGCTTGGAAGATTTCTCGAAAAGTATGATTTCCTAAATGTAGAATAAATTATGAATACTTGTCAAGTGTTGAGCCTAAGAGTTTCTGCCGTCCTTACCCCAATTTAACTTATTTCTTATCGTCCATAGAAATTCACGGTCCGGGAACTTGACGATGGAAATGGTAAACTTCGCTTTTCGTATAGCGAATCGATATTCTTCACCCACCGTTTCAAACCTGGAATCCAGGGTACATAAGAAATTATCCGTTCGTCCCTCTACTTCAAAAGAGATAATGGATTCATCGGAGATAACGATGGGTCTTACATTCAAATTATGTGGGGCAACCGGTGTGATGATAAAATTTCCGGAATCCGGAAAAATAATAGGACCACCACAACTCAAGGAATAACCGGTGGAGCCGGTAGGTGTGGCAACAATAATTCCATCCGCCCAATATGAATTCAGGAACTCACCATTTATATATGTATGAATGGTGATCATGGAGGAGGTATCCCTTTTTAAAATCGTAAAATCATTTAATGCAAATGGACTATCCCCGAATAATTTTCCTTGGTTATTATCTAAATGTAAAAGCCGCCTTTTATCAAGGGAGTAATTTTTCGTAATTAAATGTGAAACGGCTGTATGAATATATTCTTTACTTACACTGGTTAAAAAACCAAGCCTTCCTAAATTAATACCAACGATAGGAATTTCATAATCCCGGACAATCGTAGCCGCATCCAAAATAGTACCGTCGCCACCTAAGGAAATGAAGAAATCTATTTTCCTTAATTTAAAATCAAGGTGATTATCAAATTTTCCGACGGGCCTGGGGAAATTAATTTTTCCTTGTAATTGCTCCAAATACGGAGTGTGCACTAAAGCAGTAATATCAAATTGATCCAAAGACTCTAAGAGTTGTTGGACAGCCGGAATATCTTTTTCCTTTAATAACCTACTATATAATACTACTTGCAATTAATTGATTTTAGAAGGAAAGGTTGTAATGTAAAAATACACCTTTCTCTCCAAGGCGATTTACGCTATATTCTATTTGAATTACTTTGTCTACGTAAATTACGAAATCCAATCCTACTCCGCCACCTAGCAATAAATCATTTGCCAATGGATTTTCGAAATCGTAATGTGGGTCATTCACGTAACCCATGTCGAAATTGGTAACCAAGAAAATTCGGAAAGGCATAATTTTAAACGCCTTGAAGGGCATTGCCTTTTTCCAATTAATTCTCTTCTTGAATATTTCGTATCGGACACTAGTTTTTAAATAACCAAAGTCCGATCCATCAATTACATAAAACTCGTAACCTCGAATATAGTCTTCTTCATACCCCAAGGCACGATTGGAATAATAGGCGGGTTTATTTCGCAACATCTGAACCCTTCCTTTTCCGATTAACCCGATGCCGTATTTTTTCTTTTCACCAATCGGGATAAATTGGGCATAGGTTCCGGTTAAGAATAAACGATTGTGATCCTTGAATAAACCAAAGCCCTCTTTGGTAATTTCAGCTTCGGCATAAAATCCACTCATGGGATATGCTTTCAAATCTCGTTGGTCATGCTTGAAAGTATAGCCAATGGCAGGGTAGCGTTGTTTGGTATTTCCGTCCAATAAAAAATCAGGATTTTGAAAAGCTACGGTATCAGCAACTACCCGGTGGAAATATGAAGCTTCAAGTTTGTGCTGTTGGTATAAACCCGGACGGTAAGTCAATCCGAATCCGTAACGATATCGCCGAAGCATGAAGTCATCATCTTCTCGATAAAAGTCAACATCATTATTGATGGTCCTTAATCCTACTTCCCGATTTCGGGTTACTAAAAAGTTAGTCGTAAATCCGAGGGTTTGTGCCTCATTGATAAAAGGCATGGTATATTCAAGCTCGTACTTTTGGGTGTACCCGAATTGCAATACACCTTTCAGTAAATCCTTCCTTCCGGTAATATTAGCATAATACATTCTCACCCCAAAATTGATCCGTTTCAGGGATCTATTTTGCTGGACCCACCAAACGTTGAAATTTCGGTCGGCTAATTCAAAAATCGGGATGGGGTAGATATACCAAGCTTCACGAACCTTAACCGAGATACTCACCCTATTATCTTCCGCCCAACTTCTGACGGTTAAATCTACTTCATAGAATAAACCGGTATTGAGAAGTAGGACTTGGTTTTTTTCTAATCGGGTTTGAAGGTCTTTAAAGGATAAGGTGTCCCCAATCCCAAAATCCATTTCGCGGGTAATGGTTTTTTCCCGTGTTTTTTTATTTCCTTCAAATTCAAAATTTTCAATAATGACATAGTCACTTCCTTCCTGGGCTTGAAGAAAAATCGTAATCCCGAAAACAAGGAGAAGCGTACTTATGAGTTTGGGTAATGTCATTAATTATTTAATGTCCTTATCGGAATGGATTTTTTCAAAAATCTTGAATGTAAATGGATGTTCGTTTTTTTCATCCGGCTCATGGGGATCATTGATGATTTGTTTCCACTCTGAAAAATCGACTTCAGGGAAAAAGGTATCGCCGTCCACGGTCAAGTCAACTTGTGTAAGATAAAGTCGATCCCAGTATTGCATCGTTGCCTCGTAAATTTGAGCACCCCCGATAATGAACACTTCTTCCTCTCCGTTATCATAAGCCATTTCCAAAGCTTGATCAACTGAGTGTGCGGTAATGATTCCTGTTGCAATAAAATACGGTTGACGAGTAACAACAATATTGGTTCTCTTCGGAAGTGGTCGACCAATAGACTGAAATGTTTTCCGACCCATAATGATGTGTCGGTTCAAGGTGGTCTTCTTGAAATATTTTAAATCCGCGGGCAAGTACCAAGGGATATCATTGTCCCTGCCCATCACGTTATTTTTGGCTACTGCAACTATAGCGGATACGGTCATTCGATTTTGGATTTAATCAATTGCAAAGGTAAGACTTCTAATATCCGATTTCCTCACGACTAATGATTCTTTCTTGACTATCTGATTTACCTAAATGACTACGCACATGCTTTGCGTACTTTGACATTCTTGTAGAGTCATTTTCCGTCATATCTAATTTTTGCTCGCCACCATTTTCGAAGGCAGAAATAGGAACTGCGTGGTATGTTTTCTTTCCGGATTTTTTGTCCCTATGTATATATCGCCAAACGGGGATATAATAATGATCCGCAGTATAGTTTTCTCCCGTTTCGTAATTTTTGACTAAATCGATTTCGAACATGATGCCACCATCAGTCAAAGGCTTTTTTTGATTGGAAATAAAATTTCCCAATGAGTATGCCACTACTATTTCTGAAGAATCAGTTTTGTCATTAAATTCTTTAATTGGCTGGACTACGTGTGGGTGAGCACCAACAATTAGGTCAGCTCCCCAATTCCTGATTTTTTCAGCCAAGCCGGATTGGACATCACTTTCCTCAATATTGTATTCATATCCCCAATGCATTACTACGATTAAAAAATCCGGATTCATTTTCTTCGCGACTTCCATATCCGCTTGAATTTGTACTTCGTCAATTTCATTGACCATGGTCGGATATTCAGTAGGGATTCCATTGGTGTCATAAGTGTAATTCAAGAATACCATCTTGAATCCATCTTTATATACAACTAGGGGATAGTTGAGATTTTTGTCGTCCTTATCATAAAATGTCCCGGTGTAATAAAATCCTTGTTCCTCCAAAACATCAAGAGTATGGACTACGCCTGAACCATTGGCATCATTGGAATGGTTGTTGGCTGTAACCAACATATCGAAACCGGCTTCCCTTAAATGGTAGGCAAGATCATCCGGGCTTCGAAATCTTGGGTAACCTTTATATGGTGGTTTGCCGGGAAGCGTGACTTCTAAATTGCCGATGGCAAAATCAGCATCACTAACAATGGGTTTGATATATTGGAAGCATGGCTCATAATTGTATTGTACATTTTTGATGACTTCCGTTGATCTAACAAATGGACCATGTCCCATAATGTCTCCTACAAATAAGAGACGCATCGTGTCGACTTTGGGATTTTCAATTTCCGTTTCCATTTGTTCTTGTGGTTCTTGATTTGTTCCACATGAAGCAATAAGAAAGATCAGAAAAAGGAGAGAAACCGTGTTTCGTTTAAAATTCATCGTGTCTTGACTTTGGAGTATAAATATACTCTACCCACTTGGTTATCTTTGGGCGAACAAAAAATGCTTTTACGTAAAAGTATTGTTATAAAATTCAGATGAGTAATACAGGAATAAAGGTCTTTGCCCCGGCTTCCGTAGGGAATTGCATTGTGGGCTTTGATATTATGGGGCTTGCCCTGAATGAACCGGGTGATGAAATCATCGCAAAATTTTCTGACAAGAAAGGATTGCGAATTACTACAATTACCGGTGCTAAGGGAAGAATCCCAAAAGAGATTGAGAAGAATACTGCGGGTGTTGCCGCAATGAGATTCTTGGAACATATCGGTGAATCGGATAGAGGAATCGATTTGGAGATCAGAAAGAAAATGCCATTTGCTAGTGGCTTAGGGTCTAGTGCAGCATCAGCTGTTGCTGGTGTAATGGCAGTGAATGAATTGCTGAAACGCCCATTGGAGAAAAGGCAACTTTTGAAGTTTGCAATCCAAGGAGAACAAATAGCAAGTAAGGCATTGCATGCTGACAATGTAGCGCCTTCATTATTGGGCGGTATTATTTTTACTCGCGATAATGCTACTTTGGATGTTCATAGAATTCCGGCTCCAAGGGGATTATATGCTACAGTCATTCATCCAAAGATTGAAATCAAAACTGCTGATGCTAGGGGAGTACTTAGTGATTCCGTTTCCATGAAGAAACAGATTGAGCAAGCAGGAAATCTAGGTGGATTCATTATCGGTTTGTTTAGGTCGGATTTCGATTTGATTGGACGCTCATTGCGGGATGTAATTATTGAACCACAACGAGCATCCATGATTCCCGGATTTTATGAAGTGCAAGAAGCAGCTATGAATGCGGGAGCATTGGGTTGTAGTATTTCTGGTGCGGGTCCAAGTATTGTTGCCCTTTCGGGCAATAGTTTAATTGCCGAAAATACGGGTGAAGCCATGCAGTCCGTGTTCCGGAAATTAAAGATAGATTCCGAATTATTTATTTCTACCATTAATCAAGAAGGAGCATATAAACTCTAGGAGTAAGATGAGATTATACAGTACCAATAACAAGGATAAATTCGTCTCTCTAAAAGAGGCGGTGATGAAAGGCTTACCTGAGGATAATGGTCTTTTCATGCCTGAGGATATACCGCAATTACCTAAGGAATTCATTCAAAACTTAACGGATTATTCCTTTGAGGAAATCGCCTATAACGTTTGTTCCTCATTATTTAAGGGTGTAATTCCTGAGGATATACTTAGAACCATTTGCTCGGAGACGGTAAATTTTCCTGCACCCATCGTAAAGCTGGATGATAATAGATACGTATTGGAATTATTCCACGGTCCATCTTTAGCTTTCAAGGATTTCGGTGCTCGATTTATGGCTCGTTTAATGGGGTATTTCAATCAAGGAAATGATAAGGAATTAGTTGTTTTGGTAGCAACATCGGGTGATACGGGTGGTGCTGTAGCTGCTGGTTTTTATAAAACTCCCGGAACCAAGGTTGTGATTTTATATCCTAGTGGCAAGGTCAGTCATCTTCAGGAGAAACAGTTGACTACATTAGGGCATAATATCACGGCATTGGAAGTTGATGGAACCTTCGATGATTGCCAGGCTTTAGTGAAAAAGGCTTTTCTGGATAAGGAATTAAATGATTCCATAAGACTTACCTCGGCTAATTCCATTAATATCGCACGCCTTATTCCTCAATCTTTCTACTATTTCGAGGCATTTAAGCAGCTGCCCAAAGAAGTAAGAGAGGGTGGGGAAGTTGTTTTTTGTATTCCTTCAGGAAATTTTGGAAACCTAACAGCTGGATTATTGGCAAAGAAAATGGGTTTGCCTGTACATAAATTCATTGCGGCAACCAATTCAAATGACATAGTTCCTGCTTATTTGGACTCAGGGGAGTATAAACCAAGACCTTCTGTACGCACTATTTCCAATGCAATGGATGTTGGAAACCCTTCTAATTTTGCTAGGATGCAGGATTTGTATGGTTTCACGTGGAACAATTTAAAGGATGATGTGGTTGGTTTTGCATATAATGATGCTGAAACGGAACTAGGAATGAAGGAGATTCTAGAGAAATATTCCTATATCATGGACCCTCATGGTGCGGTAGGTTACAATGCTGTGAAAGAATATGAGTCAAAATTAGAAAGAAACCCTACTTCCATAATACTGGAAACAGCTCACCCTTCTAAGTTTTTGCCTGATGTAGTAAGGGTTTTAGGACAAGAACCACACATACCAAAGCGCTTGGCTGAGTTGTCTGATAAGAAAAAAGAGGCTCATTTTGTAGGTATATCCTTTGATCCATTCAAGAATTGGTTGTTGAAACACTATTAAAACTGTGTTTTGTTTCACGTGAAACAATTAAAAAGCCCTTGTATTTCCACAAATACAAGGGCTTTTTAATTGACGTTACCTATAGTTAGAGCTTCATTTTGCAAGTGTCTTTCCTTTTTGAAAGAATAAAACCCTTCTTTTTTGTACCTAAATTAATGGAAACGGTGTTTTTTTGGTCATCATATGTAGTGACCAATAGGGCATTTTTTAACTTAAACTCCTTGATTCTTTTCACTTTTGGTACTTCTACGTATAGCCAAGTAGCATCATCCTTGTGTTCATAGCCGATAAAATCATAGGGTTTTTGCTTTCCATTTACCTCAAATTCTAGGAATTTATTGAGGTATTGATTGATATAAAGGGAAGCATCTTCATGTTCTTTTACAGTGTTGAGTCTTATTTCTTCTCCTTTTATCTCTGATAGTGCTTTGTCTAGGTCATCGGTAAAGACTTTAATAGACGTTTCCAAAGATGAATTGTCCTTATTATAATCTACTTCCGTAAAGCTGAAGTGGTAGTCATGGTAGGGTAGAAGTGTGCAAATGCCAAGGATAATGCTTAAAACTAGCTTCATTTTTAATGGTTTCACGTGAAACAATAAAGGTGAAATCAGGTTTATTTTCAGGGATTAATATCGTATTAAAGCCCGTATTTGACATAAAACGAATGAGAAAAATCACTAATTTTACTCGAAATCAAATAGTAAAACCGGTATGAATACGTGGATTAAAATTATCATTTCTTCTTTTATTCTGCTTGTGTTTAACCAATCTTTAATGGTTGCACAGGAGAATACCAACACCAGTAAGTTCAAACAACTGGGTCATGAACTTCCAACGCCTAATAGTTACCGCTCCGCATCGGGTGCTCCCGGTCATGCGTATTGGCAACAAAAGGCGGATTACAAGATGAAACTTGAATTAGATGATGAAAACCAACGCGTCTATGGCGATGAAACCATCACCTATTTCAATAATTCTCCTGATGAATTGACCTACCTCTGGGTTCAAATGGACCAAAATATGAGGGCAAAAGACTCTGATACTTATAAGGTACAGACGGGTTCAATGAATGATAAGATGTCATTTGACCAACTAAAACGCATGATGTATGAGTTTGATGGTGGGTTTAAATTGGATCATGTAAAGGATGCAAACGGAAATGCACTACCATTTACGGTGAATAAAACCATGATGAGAGTGGAAATGCCTAAGCCTTTGAAAACAGGAGAGTCCTTTACTTTTCAAGTAAAATGGTGGTATAACATCAATGATCGTATGAAAATTGGTGGTCGTTCAGGGTATGAATACTTTGAAGAAGACGATAATTACCTATATACTATAGCGCAATTCTTCCCTAGAATGTGTGTTTATGATGATGTAAACGGATGGCAAAACAAGCAATTCCTAGGTAGAGGGGAGTTTGCTTTGACCTTCGGGGACTATGAAGTAAGCATTACAGTACCAGAAGATCACCTAGTTTCTGCGACAGGAACGCTTCAAAATCCTAAGGATGTACTTACGGATAAGCAAATTCAAAAGTATGAGCAAGCACAAAAGTCCTTCGATGAACCCGTAATTATCGTTTCTCAATCCGAGGCGGAAGCTGCGGAAAAGAAGAAAATGAAGGGTAAAAAGACCTGGACATTTAAAGCGGAAAACGTTCGTGACTTCGCTTTTGCATCTTCCCGTAAGTTTATTTGGGATGCAATGGGTGTGAAAATGAAGGATGGAAGAACGGTTATGGCTATGTCCATGTACCCGAAAGAAGGGAATCCTCTATGGGAACAGTACTCTACTAAGGCTGTTGCCCATACCGTAAAGTGGTTCTCCCACTATACGATAGAGTATCCATATCCCGTTGCTTGGTCTATTCATACCAAGAGAATCGGTATGGAGTATCCTATGATCTGCTTCAATTATGGTCGTCCTGAAAAAGATGGCACCTATACCCAACGTACCAAGTACGGAATGATTGGTGTAATCATCCATGAGGTAGGGCACAATTTCTTCCCGATGATCATCAACTCCGATGAAAGACAATGGACTTGGATGGATGAAGGATTAAATACTTTCGTACAATATTTGACCGAGGTACAATGGGAAAGGGATTATCCGCACCGTCGTGGTCCCGCACATAAGATTGTAAATTACATGAAAGGGGATAAGGAAAATATTGTTCCCATTATGACCAATTCCGAGTCTATCCTTCAGTTCGGGAATAATGCTTATGGTAAGCCTGCAACTGCATTGAATATTCTTCGCGAAACAGTAATGGGTCGTGAGTTATTCGACTATGCCTTCAAGGAGTACTGTGAAAGATGGGCATTCAAACATCCTGAGCCGGCAGACTTTTTCCGTAGCATGGAGGATGCTTCAGGTGTAGATTTGGATTGGTTCTGGAGAGGTTGGTTCTATACTACTGATCATTGTGATATTGCAATGACCGATGTAGAGTGGTTCCGCATTGATACCAAAGATCCAAGTATTGGTGAGAAGGAGGCAAAGGAGAAGCGAGACTTCTACGGACGTGATTATTCCAAGATGAAGAATAAGGAAGAGATCAAGCAAACCCAAGACGAGATGGATAGAGGTATTCGTGATTTCTATTCTACTTATGATCCACTTGACACGGATGCTTTGGATCGTCAAGATTACAAGCGTTACGTAGAATCATTATCCGCTGAGGAGAAGAAAATGCTTAACTCAGGTATGAACTTCTATCAAATCACATTCGAGAATGTAGGTGGTTTGGTTATGCCTGTTATCCTTGAATTCGAATACACCGATGGTACAAAAGAGGTGGAAAGAATTCCTGCAGAAATATGGAAAAGCAGAAATGAAAAAGTAACCAAGGTATTCATGAAGAAGAAGGAAGTGAAAGCTATCGTTCTTGATCCATTCTTGGAAACGGCGGATACGGATTTAAGCAATAACTATTATCCGGAGCGTCATCAACCATCACGATTTGAGCTATTCAAATCCAATAATAGCCCAAGGGAAAACCCAATGCAGCGTGCGGAACGTGCTAAGAAGGTAAAGCCTTGATAGTCAGTAAGTTGAGTTGGTTAATAAACTGCGCTAGGAGAAATCCTAGCGCAGTTTATGTTTTAACATGTTGATAGTCAGTGCTTTATTGGCAATGTAAGGCTTGCTGCCGAAGGAAAAAAGGATAATCCCTAACATAATCCCGTTTCTTTTATCATACCATTGAAGGAACCTGTATTTTTAGAATCCTAAACGAAACGAATTAAATCAAATAATTGGCAAATCAAGTAATGGAGCAATTCATTATTACCAAGGAGGAAATGACCGCGGCTGACGTTCGGAGAATCGTCGAGCAAAATCTGAAAATTGGAATTTCCTCTGAAGTAGAATCAGATATAAAGAAGGGTAGGGCATACCTGGAAAAAAAACTCAAGGAGACTGATACCTTATATTATGGTATCAATACCGGTTTTGGTTCCTTGTGTAATGTACGGATTGACGAAACTGAAATCGAAAATCTTCAGCGCAATCTGGTCGTAAGCCATGCCTGCGGAACCGGCGATGAAATTCCTAAGGAAATGACTCGCCTAATTTTACTCCTCAAAATTAGAAGCCTTGCTTACGGATTTTCCGGTGTCCGATTGTTACTCGTGAAACGATTGATCCAATTTTACAATGAGGACGCCCTTCCCGTAATTTTTAAATATGGATCTTTAGGAGCATCAGGTGATCTAGCTCCATTGGCACATGTTAGTTTAGCATTGATCGGTGAAGGGGAAATGGATTTTCATGGGGAACGAATGAGCGCCGAAAAAGCTCATCAAAAATTAGGAATCCAACCTTTAGTCTTACAATCCAAGGAAGGACTAGCACTTTTGAACGGGACCCAATTTTCATTGGCATTTGCCCTTTGGTCTTCCATCCAATCCAACCGACTTTCCCAATATTCCGATCTCATCGCCTCACTTTCTCTGGATGCCTTCAATTGCAAAGCTGAACCCTTCGATCATAGAATCCATGATAACCGACCGCATACTTGGCAGGGATTTACGGCAAAACGGGTTTTATCAATTTTGAAGGGAAGTGAAATCTTACCGGGTGAAAAAACGGATGTTCAAGATCCATATGCTTTCCGATGTATTCCCCAAGTGCACGGGGCAAGCAAAAGCACGATTGATTATGTACGCACGGTAGTTGAAACGGAATTAAACTCAATTACGGATAACCCCAATATTTTCCCGGATTCGGATGCTATTCTATCCGGTGGTAATTTTCATGCACAACCTCTTGCCCTTGCCTCGGATTTTCTTGCCATTGCACTTTCTGAGTTAGGAAGTATTTCCGAGAGAAGGGTTTACCAACTCATTTCCGGAAAACGAAATCTTCCGGGCTTCCTGACGGAAGGAGCAGGTCTCCATTCCGGTTTTATGATTCCGCAATATACCGCCGCATCATTGGCTTCCGCCAATAAGCAACTTTGCACACCTGCATCCGTGGATTCCATTGTTTCTTGTAATGGTCAAGAGGATCATGTAAGTATGGCGGCAAATGCCGGACGGCAAGTGTTTGAAGTTGTTAAAAATGTAAATTCATTGTTAGCAATCGAGCTTATGGTAGCGGCACAAGGATTGGAATTTCGACGTCCCGCTAAATCCTCTCCTGCCATTGAAGCTTTTCATTCCGCCTTTAGAAAATATGTTCCGGTCTTGGAAGGGGACCGAATCATGAGTAAGGACATGAAATTGGCGGAAAAATTCCTGGACGATCATTCACCTGAAGATTTTATCCCAAATGCCTAAACCTGGTTCCGTATTCCTGATTTTTTGTTGCATTGCCCTTTTCGGGCAAAAATTATGTGCGCAGCAAAAATGGAATTTGGAATCAAGGGCTTCCTTCGGAAAAATTGTAAGACACAATGATATCCTCAATTTTGATAATGATCAGCTAGGAACAACCTTTGGGCAAGAGTTCAATATCAAGTTCCAAACACTCGGAACAAAAGAATGGCACCACTGGCAAAAATATCCGGCACTTGGTCTAGCACTGAATTTTCATCACCTTGGAAATAATGACCTATTCGGATTCGCCATTGGCATACGACCGAATATGAATATCTCCATTCTTCGAAAGAAAAACGGATTCATTGATTTTCAATTCGGGACGGGCTTGGCATATTTATCAAAGCCCTTCGATTACAATGATAATCCCATCAATAATGCCATCGGCTCACATTGGAACAACATTACGGCTTTCCATTTTTTCGGAGGATATAATATTGGTTCAACGTGGAACATTCACGCGGGTTTTGGTTTAACCCATTATTCCAATGGCGCGGCACAAATGCCCAATTACGGAATCAATATTCCCGAAGTTTCCCTAGGCCTCCGTTATTCCTTCCAACCGGAAAATCAAATTGATGAATCTTCATTTAAGAATAAATTGAATCTCCCCGAAAAAAGATGGGGTTTTCAAATGCACTTGGATTTAGCATACCGGGAATACCAAGAATCCGGAGGTCCTCGCTATCCTATATATATAGGTTCCGTTGCCGGAAGCTTTGCCTTAAATAAGGTGAACCGGGTTTTACTGGGTTTGGAAATTGAAAAGAATGTAGGCATCTATTTTTTTCAACGTCACCTAGACCCATCCACATCCGAAAAACAACTACGCTCGGATTCAAGAAAAATTATGGTCTTCGCCGCGGATGAATTTCTCTTCGGGAATGTAGGTGTATTGTTACAATTAGGGACATATATACACCGTGGAGAACAAGCTCCTTTTTCCGTTTACAATAAATTATCGGTTAGATATTACTTGCCTCCCGTCGGAAAACCGACTACAAGATTTTACGGAGCCATTTACTTAAAATCTCACATCTCCGTAGCGGAATACATTGCTTTTGGGTTCGGGGCATCCTTTTGAATCTTTTTTGAAAAAAAATAAAAAAAGATGTGGATCCCGTGTGGAATTCCACTGCCTTTTGCGTCTTATATATTGAACACCCTATGACTCAAATGAGTCACCCGTTTTTTGAAGTGATAGATACTAAACCCCTAGATACAATTGTGAATTTTTGAACACACGGAAATGAAAGACTTTTGTCTTTCCCTGCGCAAGCGAAATATGAGGAAGGGGACTAAAAAATTTCCTTCACTCCAAAATACCTAAGAGTCTATCACTCTCAAGCCCGGCATGGTCGGTAATGCTCTCAGCATCCGTCCATGCTTTTTTTTGTCCGATTTTTTCCAATCAAGAACTCACCGCTTTTTGCATTCGGTACAAGAAACCCCGATATTAGTTAGAGGGTTTGTTTAAATTTTGGCCTTATTATCGAAAAGTAAGTTTCGAAGACCATTTACTAAATCTTAAACAGACTTTAGATTTATTTTCAAGAGACTAATCTAATTAGTGCTTTAGTTTTTAAGCACCTAAATAAAATCAAGTCCATGAAGAGTTTTAGACTCTTACTGTATTCGTTGTTTTCATTGATTTTCATTTTTCCGGCATGTATTCAAAAAGAGGCAATCTTTGAAGATGAACATGTTTTGGAAGAAGTAGAGGATAATGATCCCCCACCATACAATGGAGTTACCACGGTCCAACTGAGAAGTTATATTAATAAAATTTATATTGATCTTCTTGGAAGGGAACCGCTTGATAATGAAATGGCGAGTGCGGAAGCGGATTTGCGTCAAGGGGAATTGTCTGATTCGTCCATTGAAGATTTAGTCAGTGGACTTCTCTCTTCATCGGAATACTATGATCGGTTTTTGGATATCTATAATGCGGCAATGCTAAACTCTACCACTGCCGGAGAAATTGCCTTGACTATCGATGCATTTCAATATCAAATTACCCTTACCCAAGATCCTCTGGAGCAACTGTATTTCCAAAGGGAAATAGATAAATTGAATGCACTTCTTGACGCCCCGGATAATTATCGTAACGGAATTATTTCAGTTTCTGATTTAATGGCAATCATATCAAATAACTTTTATTACGATCAAATTAATATGGGAACGGAAAATTTCGTTATATCCTGTTTTGAAAATCTTTTTAAACGATATCCCACGGATAGTGAATTAGAAAGTGCCATTACAATGGTAGATGGATTTCCTGCCCAGCTCCTATTACAAGACGGCGCATCCAAGGAACAATTCTTGGTAATCATGACCAGTAATCCTGAATTTTATCAAGGCATCACAATTGATATTTATCGTCAATTATTGGCACGTGATCCTGATTCCGTTGAAATGGGATTAGGGACGGAAGTCTTGGATTCAGGGCAAATGGATTATCAAGAGCTACAACTTGAGGTAATTAAAACCGAAGAGTATAAAGGTTTTTAAATACAATAAGAAATGAATATATCTAACGAATAATTTCAATTCGAAATGTTTGATATTAAAATAACAAGACTCCTAATATTCATTTTACCACTCTTAATTATTTCCTGTAAAAAGGAAACAAGAATAATTAGGGAGGAGGTAATCGACGGATATATTTATACGGTAAACAGTGAACCTGTTTATCAATCCAACGTGGAAAAAACCAAGCAAAAAACAACGGAACAATTTATTTCTATTTTATACGCGAATTTATTCCAGACTACGATTCCGCAAACGGATTTGACGGACCTTTCTTTAATTCGGAATGCAATTGGTGATAAACAAATGGCTGATGAGTTGATTATCAGTGGGTTGGTAAATAATCCTGAAGTAAATATTCCAACAAACCAACAAATGCGTGATAATCTTGATGCATTTGTTGAGGATACTTATATCCGTTTTTATTTACGTTTACCAACGGCATATGAACGGTATGAACTTAGGGATGAAATTGAATCCGATCTTGATATGACACCTCAAGATGTATATGTCGCTTTCGCGATTTCAAATGAATATAAGTTCTATTAAATAGAATTTTTAGATGATTTCTTTTTTACTATTAATCTAATTATTCATGAATAGAAGAGATTTTTTAAAAAAGGCAAGTATTGCGACAAGTGGAATTATTTCCGCTCCGTATATATTACCTACAGGTAGATTATTCGCTCCCACCGGACAGCGTTTGGTAAATCACGTCGTATTCGTATTATTTGCGGGAGGGGTAAGAAACCAAGAAGCGGTAGACCAACAATTTCTTGCCAACCAAGGACTAACCACCGAGGGAAATATCATGAATAATATGTTGGCGGGTGCAGCACCTACCAACTATACCAGTTTATATAATCCTTTGAATCCGGTCCTTTCCCAACCTCTTCAAAATTCAGGAACTTTATTCAAGGAAGTTATTTATTCCCAAGGACCTACCGGACACTATAATGGACACACGGTTGCTCTTACCGGAAATTACACGGAAACGGGTTTGAACCTTGCTATCAATCCGGAATTTCCAACCATTTTTGAATATTACAGAAAACACAATGGTCTTGATCAAACGGCTTTGGATGCTTGGTGGATTTCCGAAAGCCTAGGACCTTACCCTTCCTTGAATTACAGTAGACACCCAAATTATGGTGCAGGTTTTGGTGCCAATTATCTACATCCCCAAACCGTATTCGGTGAGGAAGGTGTACGCCAACTTTCATCCATTACGGATTATCACCCCGAGGAAGTGGCAAGGATTAACCGTGTGAAACAATTGTTGGATAATAATTTCAATAATTCGGGTGAAGCCATTCCCGGGATCCAAAATACCGGGGATAACAGGGAATGGATCAAGGAGTTCCTTACCAATACCTTGAATGGTTTTGAAAATCAAAGTTTGGACATTGCCGTTCCCGGAAATAATTACTTTGGTTTGAATGGGGATCTTGCTACCATTTCTACAGCTTGGCAAGTTTTGGATCAATTTGCCCCGGAACTTACGGTAGTCTCCACCTTCAATGTTGATGCTTGCCATAATAATTTCAGTTACTATCTTAATGCACTCCATCGTGCGGATTATGGTGTGGGATGGTTATGGGATAAAATCCAAAGTCACCCGACAATGGCAAATGATACCATACTCATTGCTATGCCTGAGCATGGAAGAAATCTTGAATCCAACACCCTTACTGATGCTAATGGTCTAAGGGCGTACGACCATACCGGAGATGATAACTCAAGAAGGTGTTTTACTTTAATTGCGGGACCACAAGGTGTTGTAAATCAAGGTCAAGTACTAGGGAGTATAGGTAATCCGGCTGCTGAAACCATTGATATTGTTCCAACGATAGCCTACGCACTAGGCTTTGACGATCAAATTTCCGGCTCCTTAATGCAAGGGCGTGTACTAGAAGAAGCATTCGTATAAAATGACTGACTGGAATCAAATAAGAAATAAGTTTAGGGCTTTTGATGAAGCCATATACATAAATACCGCAGCTACCGGTCTTGTACCTGATAATCTAAGGGAAAGAATGGCGGCGCATTATTTGGAACACGCTTCCTTGGGAGCTGCCGCTGCGGAATCATGGGTTCCCAAAATGGAAAAAGTCCGTGCGGATGTCGCGGAATTTTTCAATGCGGATCCTTTTGAAATCGCCTTCGTTCCCAATATGTCCACGGGCTTGAATTGGATCGCGGATATGTTGAGGGGGCAAGGAAAGGTAGCTTATCCCAATGGTGATTTTCCTTCTTTACATACGCCATTTGAATTTCACGGCTTTCCGATGGAAGAGATTCCCGTGGAACCGAACGGTTTTTTCTCCTACGATCAAATCAAGAAAGCCCAAGCGGAAATCGTTGCCCTAAGTCATGTACAATGGCATACCGGTTTCAAGATTGATCCCGTAAAAGTGAGAAAGGAATGCTTGGATGATGATCAAATCTATATCCTCGATGCTACCCAATCCGGTGGCACTTGCAAAATTGATGTCAAGGAAATTGGTGTGGATATCATGCTGGTAAGTTGTTATAAATGGATGTTGAACGGCTTCGGGAATTGCGTGGTTTTCGTAAAAAAGGAATTGTTGGAGAAGTTTCCGTCAAAGCATTGTTGGCAATATCGTGCTTGGGATCAAGGTGGTGTTTTTGCTTCGGCAAGGCGTTTTGAAATTGGTCATGAAAGAGCTGAATCCTTTTTTAGAATGGAGGAGGGTTTGTCCGTGATTAATGAAATAGGAATAAGTAATATTGAAATAAGACTCAAGGATCTTTCGGCTTATTTATATCAAAAAGCCAAGGACGCCGGGATAAAAATTATTTCGGATTATGCTCCTGAATTTAGATCCCAAATCGCAATATTGGATGGTTCTAATGAAGATAGAATCGCTTTATTAAATGAAGGAATTCATGTATCCCATAGAGGAACGGGAATAAGGGTTTCACCGCATTTTTACAATAATAAAAATGACATTGATATATTAATATCAAAGTTGGTGAAATTGAAAAATAAAAGTGAATCTCCTTCGGTAATATTACAATAAGATGAAGCGTAATTATTTATTAATATTACTTTCTTTAGGCATTTTTTTTCTTGCTTTTTCTTGCAAGGAAAGCGTTACCGTAACGGAAATTCCGGCAGAGGAAGAACCTCCTTTTAATCCCTTTGATACCATTACCTATGGCAATAACGGAAGCGGGGGAGTACCCGTGGATTCCGCATCTTTCCTTGGATTGCATACCTATATTTTTTCCCAAAGGTGTAACCAACCCGCTTGTCATGACGGTACCTTCGAACCGGATTTTCGTACCGTACAAAGTGCGTATAACTCCTTGGTTCTTCACTCAATAACTAAAAATTTTGAAACGGATGAATTGGATTACAGGGTAGAGCCCGGAGATCCTTCCCGTTCCATGATGTACAGAAGGATTACGGAACACAATCCACCCAATTTTGAGATAATGCCGTCAAGCGGCGTCCCGCTTCCTGAAAATCAAGTTGCCTTGATTGAAAATTGGATTACGGATGGTGCGAAGGATATTTACGGCAATGATCCCGTTCAAACAAGTTTGCGTCCTTCCAGCTATGGTTTGGTAGCCTACGAAATTGAAGGAACGGATACCGTTCGTGTTGATTTGAATAGGGGTGAATCTAATATTGATCCTTTTTATGTTTCGGGAGGAAAGGATTTAGAAATTTGGTTTGGTTTATTGGATTATAATGAAGAAGGTAATTTTCAATTCGGTTTTGTATTGGGATATAATAAGGTAGGTGTCGCTAATAATCCTTATGGTTTTAATACCGCGCCCCAATTACAAATGGAAGTATTTCCTTTAGCGCCGCATATGGTAAATTCCGTTTTTAGTCAAGATTCCGGAAGTAATGAATTACCTCATTTCCAAAAGCTGAGTTTCAATCCGGCGGATTACGGTTTCGTAGCGGGGGATCATGTCTTCCTTCGCATCTTCGTTCAAGATTCCGATCATCCTGATGTATCCGAAATTCCCTTGGATGAATCCCCCTTATATATGCACTCTTATTTTTCCTTTATCATTGAATAAAACCTTAAGGTTTCGTTTCATTTCTAAATGAATTACCTCATTCGGGGCAACCTATTATCAAAACCGGGAACCATCTGGTTCTTAAAAGCCTTATCTTTGTATAATAGCGGCACAAGCGTCGCATAAGACAGAGAAATACGATTATGGCAAAGACCGAATCCAAACGGCAAAAGCAAGTTGCCGAGTTAATAAAGAGAAATCTAGGAATGGTCCTTCAACAAGAAGGTTCCTATATATACGGAGGGGCATTGGTAACCGTGACCAGCGTTCACGTTTCCCCGGATCTTCTTCTCGCTAAAGTTTACCTCAGCATTTACAATGCGGATGATAAGGACATCATCCTCGCTAAAATCGAGGAGTCCGCCTTCCGTTTACGCAATGAACTTCACCAAAGGGTAAGGAAGCACGTTCGGCGTGTACCGGATCTGGATTATTATATCGATGATACCCTTGATGAAATGTACCGGGTAGATGCCCTTTTCAAGAAATTGGAGGCGGATAACCAAATGGGAAAAAGCGAGGAAGAGGAATCATAAAGAAAATATATACCCACATCTAAACTACCTTGATGCGGGTATCATAAAATTTTGCTAGGCAAATGGGATACCTCCTGTTTGCCTTTTCCCGTTTATAACAAAGGATAAATCTTATCTTACGGCTTAAATTTCCGTTCCTCACAATGAACCCGGCACACAGAATCGGTAAACGCTATTTTTTCGGGATATTCTCCTTCAATGCGGTGGGGATTATTGCTGTCATTTCCGTGTTGGGAATTTCCATCGGTACGGCGGCGCTGATCTTGGTATCCTCTGTTTTTAATGGTTTTGAAGGTCTGATCAAAGGTTTATATTCCTCCTTCCAACCGGATATCATGGTCAAACCCGCTGAAGGAAAAGTTTTCGTTCCCACGGAAGAGATGTTTGCGAAACTTGATGGCATTGAGGAAGTTGAATTCGTAGCACAAAGTTTAGAGGAAATCGCCTTTTTCGAATATAAAGGTGGGCAACACTTCGGTACCATTAAGGGCGTTGATGAAAATTGGTTGGATGTTTCCCGTTTGGATTCCGTGATTTATACAGGGGAATACCGTCTTTCAAAAGGGAACCTGGATTACGGTATCGTCGGTTACGGTATGCGCCGGAAGCTAGGGATAAGTATAGAGGATTACCTTACGGACTTGTCCGTGTACATGCTTAAGAAAAAAGCGAGTCCTTTTGAAAAACCTTTCAAAACACAATACATCAAACCCGCCGGAATCTTTATGATCCAACAACAGTTTGATGAGCGTTACGTAATATCAAGTTTGGATTTTGCCCAACGACTTCGTTCCTACAAGGGCGGGGAAGTATCACAAATCGAAATCCGTCTAAAGGAGGGTGTGGATCATGAATCAGCCATGAATAAAATCGCCGGTGTATTGGGTCCCGAGTTTACGGTCAAGGATCGTTTCCGCCAAAACGAGGCATTTTTTAAACTCATGCAAGTAGAAAAATGGATGGGATTCGCCATAACCGGGCTTGTTTTACTCCTGGTAGTGGTAAACATGGTAGGATGTATGCTGATGGTGGTCCACGAAAAGAAAAAAGACATCGCCATTCTTAAATCCATGGGTGCTGATTCCGGAATGATTCGAAGAATTTTCATGACCGTGGGTTTATGGATGTCCGGCGTAGGAATCGCCCTTGGTTTTACCCTTGCCTTGTTGATATATTTTCTTCAAAAAACCATTGGCATTATCCGGATGGAAGGCTTCATCGTGGATGCTTATCCCATAGAATTGCAATGGACGGATTTCTTGGTTACCTTGGTTTTCGTATTCACCTTCGGTATCTTGTTTTCCCTGTTTCCGGCCAATCGTGCGGCAAGGATTAAGTCCCTTGTCAGGAATGATTAGGATTTTAATTGACAGAATCATATAAATGGGGTAAAGCAATGTCTACTTCCAACATCTAATATCCTCTAACCATGCGCTTCATATTCTATATTCTTTGCCTTTTCGTAATGGCGGGTTCTTGTGGTACACAAACCGAAATTACCGCGGAGCCTCAGCCCGAACCTACATCTCCTCCTGCCGTAAAACCGGCAAAATCGAGTATACCGTATGATTTGGCAAAGCCGGATGATACCAAGGAGCTTCCCTTTACCCTTATGGAAATTTCAGGATTAACCATGGCTAAAGACGGGAGTATCCTAGCGATTCAAGACGAGATGGGGTCCATTTTTAAAGTGGATCAAGAAGGAAAGGTAAAAGAAATCCCCTTCCGCAAACCCGGTGACTATGAGGGGATCGAAAGGGTAGGAGATGATGTTTACGTGGTAAAAAATACGGGGACCATTTATAAGATTTCGAACCTGGACCAAGAAGGGCAAAACGTGGAGAAATTTAAGTTCTTCCTGAATGATACATACGATATTGAAGGATTAGGATACGATAAAAAAAGTAATTCCTTGATCCTTGGTGCTAAAGGTGGGGGAGAAGAGGATCCGAAGGGTGGTGAAAGATTAGTCTTCCGTTTTGATATTAATTCAATGGTGCTACAGGAAGAATCCTTATTTGGTTTTACCAACGAGAAAATTCAAGGACGCGCCAAGGAATTATTAAATCAAGGAAGGGAGGATGTGCGTAAAATTGTAGAAGAGGACGAATTTAGATTTGGTTTGTGTGGTGTGGCGCAACATCCAAAAACAGGCGAGTGGTATTTGCTTTCTTCTCCTGAAAAATTCCTAATGATTTGCAATGATCAAGGAGATATCCTGGACATGACCAAATTAGACAAGCGTATCCACGCCCAACCGGAAGGAATCGTTTTTGATAATGACGGAAACCTTTACATTTCCAATGAAGGAAAGAAAAACAAATCCGTAGG